>NZ_JBVTQY010000019.1:0-90200 GCF_055755215.1 Planctobacterium sp. R6 | reverse complement strand
TGTTGTGGAACTTAATCCGGAGAGCAAAAAAGAAGCAGCTTAACGGCTTAGGCGACAACTACCTTGAAAAACGCCGAAAAAGAGTTGGATAAAATTGATAAGGTCTACAACAAAAAACTGGTCAGCGATGACACTTACGACAAATTGACTGCACAGTTTGAATCTGCCAAAGCCACGTTAGAATTGGCTGAGCTGGATTTAGCAGAAACCACCATTCGCGCCCCTATTTCGGGGTATATTGCAGAAAGAAACGCCAAAGTAGGTAACCTGACAGAGTCTTTCCAACGTGAAAGAATGTTTCAGATTGTGCAGCAACGCCAACTTTACGGTATCGTGCACTTGCCGGAAAAAGAGTTGGCTCGCGTTCACAAAGAACAAAAAGCCACCTTGTCTATTACTGCCCTGAGCGACCAGAACATTGACGCCTATGTGGAGCGTATCTCACCGGTTATAGATGCAGAAACCGGCACCTTCAAGGTAACATTAAGAGTGCCCAACGAAGATAATCACCTCAAAGCCGGCATGTTCTCCAAGGTGAAGCTTAACTATGACACTCATCAAAATGCCACCTTATTACCTCGTAAAGCCCTGTTACACATTGATGACCAGATAAATGTATTCGTGGTCAAAGATGGCATTGCCACGAAAATCGCAGTGAAAATCGGCTATCAGGAAGGTCAATTTGTAGAAATCACAGAAGGTTTGGATGGCTCTGAGCAGGTTGTTATTACCGGCCACCACAACCTGAAAGATCAGGCAAATGTAGAAATCGTTAACGGTTAAGTCAGCCACACATTTCGGAGAATAAGATGAGTATCATTGATGTGGCGGTTAAGCGCCCGGTTACTGTGTGGATGTTTACTTTTGCCGTATTGTTGTTTGGCATGGTGTCGTTGTCCAGATTATCTATTAACCTTTTACCTGAGTTGTCCTACCCAACACTGACCATCAGAACGGATTATGAAGGCGCCGCCCCGGGTGAACTAGAGCAACTGGTTTCCAAACCCATCGAAGAAGCCATCGGTGTGGTTAAAGGTGTCAGAACCGTTAAATCCACCTCTAAAGCAGGCCAGTCGGATGTTTTACTGGAATTCGAATGGGGCACCGACATGGATTTAGCCTCATTGGATGTCAGAGAAAAATTAGATATTCTGCAATTACCGCTGGATGTCTCTAAACCGTTACTGCTGCGTTTTAACCCCTCGCTGGACCCCATCATGCGCTATGGTTTGGGTGGTGCGTTACCCGCCCCTAAAAACGACAATAGCGATTCGTCAGAAAAACCTGCTATTCAACAAACGCAACTTACCAGTTTAGATACAGCTGGAATGAAGCGTTTGCGCATTTACGCCGAAGAGCAAATTAAACGCAAACTGGAATCAGTAGAAGGCGTCGCTTCGGTCAAAGTCGGTGGTGGTCTGGAAAACGAGATCCAGGTACTTATCAACCAACAAAAAACCAGCCAGCTGAATATAACCATCAGAGAAATCGTGACAAGGCTGCAACAGGAAAATGTTAACACCTCAGGTGGACGGGTAGAAGACGGCTCGCAGGAGTACCTGGTCCGCACATTGAACCAGTTTGAGACGCTGGATGAGATGCGGGATTTGTTTATTGCTACCCGCAATGGTCGGCACATTCGACTTGGGGATATCGCTGAAATAAAAGACAGTCACAAAGAGCGCACCTCGATTACCCGATTTGACAGTTTTGAAGGTGTCGAAATTGCCATCTACAAAGAGGGAGATGCCAATACCGTAGAAGTCGCACAAAACGTCAAAAACCGTCTGCAACGAATTCAGGAAGAGATCCCTGAACAATACAAGATGCAGCTGGTTTACGATCAATCTACGTTTATTTCAAATGCCATTGATGAAGTTAAATCAGCCGGTATTGTCGGTGGATTATTAGCCATACTGATTTTGTACCTGTTCCTGAAAAACATCTGGCCAACCTTTATTATTTCCATTTCAATCCCGGTTTCTATCATTGCCACCTTCAATCTAATGTATGGCAACGGCATTAGCCTGAATATTATGAGCCTGGGTGGCATTGCGCTGGCTATCGGCTTACTGGTAGACAACTCCATTGTGGTGCTGGAAAACATCGACCGTAAAAAACGGGAAAAGCTGGATAATAAAACCGCAGCAGCCCAGGGCACTAAAGAAGTATCAATGGCCATTGTGGCCTCAACCCTGACCACTATGGCGGTGTTTTTTCCACTGGTGTTTGTGGAAGGCATTGCGGGCCAGTTATTCGGTGACCAGGCCATGACCGTCACCTTTGCACTGGGTGCCTCTTTGCTGGTGGCGTTGACTATCATCCCTATGATGGCCAGTCGTGCAAACAAAGAATCCGAAGCAGATACGTTGGATTTAGGACCAGTACGTACAAAGGGTGTTCCCACTACCCGTCTGGGCAAGTTTTTCTATTACCTGACGTTGCCAGTCAGGTACCTGCTTAAGGGTATCTTTTATTTCATTCCACTGTTGATCAGTAGCCTGGTAGTTCTGATTGCACGGGTATTACGCAAAGTATTGGGTTACCTGTTCCGGCCAATTTTATGGGTATTTGATAAAGCCTATAACGCCATTTATGTCGGCTATCAGGGACTGTTAAATTTTGCTTTAGCCCAAAGAGCCCTGATCATTAGCGCTATTTTGCTGATATCCCTCAGTTCGTTAGCACTGGTCAGTAAATTGGGCATCGAGTTAATTCCACCGATGGCACAGGGAGAGTTCGATGTCGAGGTCACACTTCCTACCGGAGCAAGATTAGAAACCACAGATCAGGTGTTAAACGAGTTATCGCGTTTTACTGAAAGCCTGCCCTACGTGCAGCGCACCTATTCCATCGCGGGTACCGGTAGTTTGATGAATGCCTCACCCAGTCAGGGCGGGGATTACTGGGGCAAACTAAATGTGGTACTTAAACCCGGTTCGCTACCAGCGGATGAATTAGCAACGCAGGCAGCGATGCGTGAGTACTTAAAGTCACAGGCCGGGGTACAAAGTAAGTTTGGCAAACCGGAATTATTTAGTTTCAGCACGCCTCTGGAAATTGAACTAATGGGTTATGACCTGGGTATGTTGCGTCGCTACGGCGAGCAAATCGTGTCTACGCTGGAAAGTAATGATCGATTTGCGGATGTGAAATCCTCGTTGCAATCGGGCAATCCAGAGCTCAAAGTGCATTTTGACCACGCCAAACTGGCACAATTAGGCTTGTCTTCACCTGATGTTGCCCAGTTAGTCGCAGCCAAAATAGGCGGTGAAGTGGCCAGTAAATATTCCATCAATGATCGCAAAGTGGATATTCTGGTGCGAACTCAGGAAACCCAGCGCGATTCAGCAGCAGATGTTTCGCAGATTATTGTTAATCCGGGCGCAGCCCGCCCCATCACGCTGGATGCAGTCGCCGATATAGAAACCTCTATCGGTCCCAGCGAGATCACCCGTGTTGGTCAGGAGCGCGTTGCTATCATCTCAGCCAATCTGGCCTATGGTGATTTAGGTGATGCAGTGGCCGATGCCGAAAAACTGTTAGCCGAAATGCAATTGCCTTTGAGTATGCAGGCAAACATTTCCGGCCAAAATGAAGAAATGGAAGTGTCGTTCCAGTCGCTGAAATTTGCATTGGCACTGGCAATATTCATGGTTTACCTGGTAATGGCCTCTCAGTTTGAATCACTGCTACATCCGTTTTTAATTTTGTTCACTGTGCCACTGGCCTGTGCCGGTTCGATTTACGGGCTATATCTGACCGGAACATCAGTATCCGTTGTGGTATTTATCGGCCTCATTATGCTGGCAGGTATTGTGGTCAACAACGCCATTGTTTTGGTAGACAGAATCAATCAGTTACGAGAGCAAGGTGTCGCGAAAATAGACGCTATTAAAGAATCTGCGCTGACCCGATTTCGTCCTATCCTGATGACAACGCTGACCACCACGTTGGGTTTATTACCTATGATGTTGGGATTCGGTGAAGGCGCTGAAATTCGCAAACCTATGGCTATCACCGTTATTTTCGGACTGATGTTCGCGACCTTATTGACCTTGTTCTTCATTCCTATTTTGTACAGCTTGTTTGATCGCAAGAAATTTGCGCAAAAAGATCCGCAAACTGATCCAGCCGAACTGGGATCAGCTAACGGCAATGCAGGAGCCTGAAGATGAACCAGCAACCTGAAAACAAGTTTCAGTTAATGGGTGCGGGGCTGGCCAACTTCGCGCTACGTCGCCCTGTTACCGTCTGCATGTTTTTTGCCTCGATGTTACTACTGGGGCTTATCTCCAGTCGCTTATTACCACTGGAGAAGTTCCCCGGTATTGATATTCCGGAAATCTATATTAATGTCCCTTACCGGGACGCTTCGCCAGCCGAGGTAGAGAAAATGATCACCCGGCCAGTAGAAGAAGCACTGGCAACCATGTCAGGCATTCAACGTCTGCGTTCATCCTCCAGAGAAAATGGCGCTGAAATAGGAATTGAATTCAACTGGGATGAAAACATCAATGCTAAAAGTATCGAAGCACGTGAAAAGATCGATGCAATACGGCACTTATTACCTGACGATGTTGAACGCATACTGGTGTATCAGTTCAATACCAATGACCTGCCCATTTTCCAACTTCGGGTGTCCAGCGAACGCGACCTGTCCAATGCTTATGATTTGCTGGAACGCAACCTGAAGCAACCGATTGAACGCGTCGAAGGCGTTTCCAGAGTTGAGCTTTATGGCGTTTTGAAAAAAGAAATCGCCATTCGCATCGATCAGGAACGCATGGCAGCCCTGCATGTAAATGTGGGAGACCTGGTAAGGACATTACAGGCCGCCAATTTTTCCATGAGTGCCGGTCACATCTTTGAAAATCAGGAAAAAATATCTGTAACACCGCAAGGCGAATATCGCAGCATGCAGGAAATTGAAGCGCTGTATGTGGCCAAAGGTATTCAGTTAAAAGACATCGCTGAGATTCAGTATGAGACTCCACGTCGCTCTGAAGGCCGACACCTGGATCAAACCTACGCGGTCGGTTTTAACATCTTTCGCGAGTCTGGCTCTAATCTGGTTGAAGTATCAGAGCGGGTTTGGGATGTGATTGATGAAGCAAATGAAAATCCGGCATTTAATGGTATCAACCTGCTTATTTTTGATGATGAAGCTGAATCTGTAACATCCTCATTGTCAGATTTGGTGGATGCCGGATTAATGGGTGCCTTTTTATCAATACTGGTGCTGTACGCATTTTTACGTCGCTTCACCACCACCCTGATTGTGGTGCTCTCAGTACCGTTTTCATTGTGTATCACGCTGGGATTTATGTTCTTTTTTGGTTACACCATCAATATTTTGTCTTTGATGGGGCTAATGCTGGCTGTGGGCATGTTGGTCGACAATGCCGTGGTGGTCACTGAAAGTATTGAACAGGAAAAAGCCAATGTAAAAGATGCGGTTACCGCCACCAAAATTGGTGTGTCCAAAGTCAGCCTGGCGGTGATCGCAGGTACTGCAACCACTGCTATTGTGTTCTTACCGAATATCATTGGTAAAAAAGTCAGCCTGACAATCTTCCTGGAGCATGTGGCAATCTCCATCTGCATATCGCTGTTTGCTTCACTGTTGATCGCACAGACACTGATCCCATTGTTGGCTTCAAAGATCAAACACAAACCGCGTAAAAAAGATGCAAAGCCCAGCATCATGAAACAACGCTATGAACGCATGCTGGCCTGGACACTTTCTCACCAGGGGTGGAGTGCTATTATCGGTTTATTGATGATTGTCAGCACGGTGTTCATTGCGCAGCTGGTACCTGATAACGAGCAAGGTATGGATAGCAGAAATCGCATTTGGCTTAACTACAATATCAATGGTAACTACACCCTGGATGAAGTAGAAAAAACAGTCACCAAACTGGAGACATTTTTGTATGAACATCAGGAAAAATTCCATATCAAATCCATCTACAGTTACTACACACCCGGGTTTGCTGTTTCCGGTATTACCCTGAACGATGAACTGCCTGTTAAAAAGAAAGAAATTCAGGAAATGATCCGTGATGCGTTGCCTAAATTTGCGCGAGCTGAACCCAGTTTTCGCTGGGACGATGGCGGTGGCGGCGGAGTTCGTTTGACCTTGTTAGGCCCGTCTTCGGAAAGCTTGCTGCGTATTGCCGACCAGGTAGTGCCAGTACTGAGCAATATTGACGGTTTAGCGGATGTTAAGACAGAGATAGATGACAACCAACGGGAATTACAAATCCACGTTGACCGGCAAAAAGCCTATCGATTTGGCTTAAATTCTCAGGATATTGGCAGTATTGTGGCAACCGCATTACGCGGCAATAACCTGCGCACTTTCCGCCATGGGAACAACGGTGAAGTAGATATTCGACTGATGTTTGACGAAGCATTGCAACATTCTATCGCAGAATTAAAATCACTGCCTGTAGCGCGTGATGGCAACAAAACAGTCACATTGGACATGGTTGCAGATTTGCAAATAACCAGCAGACTGTCGCAAATCAATCGTTATTATCGACAAACGGCAATTGCGATTGGGGCCAACATGGAAGAAGACATGACGCTGGACGAAGCCCGTGAAAAAATTGAAAAAATCATGGGTAGTCTGGAGCTGCCCACCGGGTATAGCTGGTCATTGGATGGTAGTTTCAGACAACAGCGAGAGTCAGAATCGATCATGCTGACCAACATGCTGTTAGCTATCGCCATGATTTATATTGTAATGGCTGCATTGTTTGAGTCTCTGGTATTGCCAACCGCGGTGATTACTTCGGTGCTGTTTTCATTTACCGGCGTATTTTGGACCTTTGCTCTTACCGGTACCCCAATGTCGGTGATGGGCATGATAGGCATGCTGATCCTCATGGGGATCGTAGTCAATAACGGCATTGTTTTAGTGGACCGCATCAATCAATTAGTCAACGAAGGCCATCGTGTCCATGATGCCATCATGGAAGGATGTCTGACCCGGGTCAGACCGGTCTTGATGACAGTGGCGACCACCGTGCTGGGTTTACTGCCTTTGGCACTGGGTGATACCAATGTTGGTGGCGACGGCCCGCCTTATTCCCCCATGGCAATCGCGATTATTGGCGGATTAGTCTTTTCCACCATGACCAGTTTGTTGCTGGTACCACTGGCCTACTTGCTGCTGCTCAAATTGCGCCGCAAAACCCATAATATGATTAATGACAGTAAAGGATTAGTGGCTAAAATCATCAAAGCCGCTTAGGAAAAAATAACCACAAAGAGCCTGACCTGAAGGGTCAGGCTCAGGTGTATAAACACTATTTCATTCTCACCAAAGACACATCACAAACCGCATTGTTAGACACCGCCGAGGCAGTAGAGCCAATCAGTGATTGCAGGCCTTTTTTTGAGTGCGTTCCCAGCAAGATTAAATCAGCCTTTTTACGCTTTGCTACCTGGCAAATAATTTCGTGAGGTTTACCAACTTTAAGCACCCTGTTCTTTTTCGCCACTTTGAATTCAGCCACCAATTTCTCAAATTCAGGGCTCGCTTTTTCGGTCAGTTCCTTCTGATAATCCTTTGGCAAAAACGTATAAGGCAGCACATTGACAACAATCAATCGACTACCAAACTTATCCGCCAATGTACTGGCTTTAGTGAGTAACTCTCTGCCTTCATTGCCGATTTCAACGGCACATACTATTATTTTATACATAATTACCTCATTCCGAAATGCAAAAAAAAGCGGTCAACCATCACACATGAATATGCTCAGGATACTGCTGTTTATACACAACGTCGGGCAAAAGGTATTTGATGTAAATCAATATCTTGGGGGTAAGCGGTACACGCTATTACCCCCTTACCGTTCCGATAAGCAACTTTAAGAAATGGAAAGTCCACCATCCACGTCAATGATTTGCCCGGTTATCCAACTGCCGGTGGAAGCGGCCAGCTCAACTACCCAGTGAGCCACATCATCGGGAACCCCTCGTCTTCCCAGGGGAATTTTCGCAATCTCGGTCTTCTTAACTGCAACAATCTCTTCAGGGCTAAGGTTCATTCGAGCCTGCAAAAATTCACTTTCAGTAGGCCCAGGCGCAACCGCGTTAACTCTGACATGTTTAAATGCCAGTTCTATGGCCAGGCTTTTGGTCAGGTGTTCAATCGCAGCCTTACTGAGGCCGTACGCACTTAAAAATGGCGCGGCTTTGTGACCATAGGTACTACTCAGGTTGACAATATTCCCTTCTACCTGTTCCAAATAAGGTAATGACTTTTGAATCATCTTAATTGCGTACAAAACATTAATGTTGAATACGTCTGTTATCGCAGCAAAGGGTAATTGCTCTATGCCACCAATGCATCCGGCACCAACATTGTTAACCAATACATCAATTCGACCAAAGTTCGTCACCGCATAATCAATAATCACCTGTGCCGAGTCAGGGTCAGCAGCATCAGCAACTACACCATAAATGTTTGCGTGGCTACCGGTTATGTCATCGAGTACATTTTTTCTTCGTCCTGAAATAACCACTTTTGCCCCGTCTCGTGCGAATTGCTTCGCGGCCGACAGACCGATTCCGGAGTTTCCACCTGTAATCAAAACTACTTTGTCTTTAAATCTCATCAATTTGACCTTTCTTGTTAAGCAGAAAGGCATGCTAATTCATTGCATTAACAAACAATATGCAATATTTTCTTACGTCAAAATAAAGAAAATATTTATAATTAATATGTACACTTCAAAAACAATTATCTCTTTTGTCAAAACTGTAGAGCATGGGACATTGGCGGCAGCGGCCCAATATTTAGGCGTATCGGCAGCAGCGGTGGGTCAAAACATTACCCGTCTTGAAAACACTTTAGGCGTCAAACTTTTTTTTAGAACCACCCGTGATTTAACACTGACTGATGAAGGAAAACTGCTTTATCAAAGAGCAAATGCCCCGATCAAAGAATTGGAAGAAATCAATCATATATTTGCAGAAAGTCGAAACATTGTCAGTGGCGAGATTTCCATAAGCTGTACAAAAAAGCTATGCGAAAACATTGTTTTAGAACTGGCAACTGATTTTGCTCAACAACACCCTGAAGTGTCCTTCTCATTTGATTCCAGTGATGCGGTTAAAGATATTCAAAGAGATAGCATTGATATCGCTTTTCGAATCGGTTCAGTGCAACATCAAACCATCATTGCCCGAAAAATAGGTACCAACCCATTGGGCGTATACTGTTCGCCTGTATATCAGGAGAAATATGGCGTACCAGAAACAATAGAAGATTTGTTAAACCACAACTGCCTGCAATACGTGTTCCCCGGAAATCAACTACGCTGGATATGGCAGTTTAATACCAGCAAACCTGTAAAAATTGATACTTCGGGCAATTTCACATTTAATGATCCGGCACCAATGGTGGAAGCATGCAGAAAAGGATTGGGGCTTATTCAAACCGACCGATATAGCGTCAGCGAGTATCTGCGTGAAGGAAGCTTAGTTAGTGTGCTTGAACAGTACAGCCCTGCTCCACTGGAACTGCATTTGTGTTATGGCACCAGAGAACGACTTCCATTGAGGGTCAGAAAATTTATTGACTATGTCGTTGAACAAAGCAAAACATCGGAGCTTTTATCTCCTCTCTAAGCTAAAAACAGATTAATTTATCAATGGCTTAATTGTTCTGTCTGCAAGATTTCAGAAGGATTTTTCCATAAATACGCTGTGGGGATCGTCGCCGTAGTCAGCAAAAGGGCCACGGACTTCAAATCCGTACTTGCTATAAAGCGTGCGTGCAGGTTGAAAAAAAGGTTCAGCGCCGGTTTCTAATCGAAGCCATTGATACTGCCTGGTATAAGCCTGCTGAATAACGTGATCCAACAATAAGCGGCCGATGCCTTTGCCCCGATATTTATTGGCCGTGCGCATCGATTTAATCTCCGCCCAATGCGGTGCGTGCTCTTTTAATGCAACGCATCCCGCCGCAGAATCACCATCCCAGATGCACCAGAAACTAATATCCGGGTTTGTCAGCGCGGTTAAATCCAGAGTATGTACACTCTCTGGTGGCGAGGTGGCGTACATGTCCGCGATGTGCTCTTGCAACAATGCGACAACTCTGTCATCCGATACATCATCGGCTCTGATGATCATCAGGCGATCAACTTTCGATACATCTGTACGGTTTTCCCCTCAGGGTGCAATACCGATTGCACAGGTTCAAAACCACAGCGTTGATGGAATAAATGAGACGCTGGATTGGGCGGCTCTTCATTAACCTCACAACACAAGGCCTCAATACCATTTTTGCGACAAAAGGATTCAGCTTGTTGATAGAGACCTTTGCCGATCCCTTTACCTTTGTATATGGGGCTAACGAAAATGCGGTCTATGTACAGGAAATTATCGAACCGGTCACAAAACCAGTTAAAATTAAAGCCGTGATTATCCGCCCCTTTCATAAAGCCCATTATGACCCCTGAAATGGCATATTCGTCAGTACAAACTTCTACAAACGCCGCTTCATTGCATAGAATCGTCAGAGTTTTTAAGTCTAACTCATTGACATGCGGGACTTCCCGATTGTTTAACCTGAGAATTTCAGGCAAATAAGCCGTTTCAATCTGATTAAAATTCATTCCCTGCACCACCACTACTACATACCTGCATTATTCTGCGAATTAGCAGTGAAAACAAGTAAAAATAAAGCGCTAAAAACATAAATATTGTCGTCTGAATTCCTGTCATAACAAACTGTTTTTCCAGAATAAAAACAATTTGCAACATTCTGTCTAAAAATTTTTCCGGATTGCGTTAAACCTTTTAAATCATCGCCGCGACTTAATCAGTGATTGTTCAGTTTTGGTTAATATTTCGGGGAAATGCATGAAAATCACAGATACCAGTGGTCAGGATGTCGTTCTGGCACCTGCATCAAACAAACATAAATGGTTTAAGGGTGGGATTGCCGCGGTGGTGGTTGTGGCTATTATCGGTGTTGTCGCGCCTTCGTACAGCGACTGGGCGAATTCAGATCTGTCTGTTTCCCTGGAAAGATTGCGACTGGCCAAAGTCACCCGTGGTGATTTTGTCAGAGATCTGTCGGTGCAGGGACGGGTCGTAGCAGCTGTCAGTCCTAAGTTGTACAGCCCCGCTCAGGGCACTATCACTTACCGGGTGGATGCCGGAGACTCAGTACAGCAAGCGCAAATTCTGGCTACCATTGAAAGCCCAGAACTCACCAATGAATTACAACAAGAATTAGCGACTTTACAGCGTTTACAGATAGAACTGGACCGAAAAAAGATTCAGGCCAAACAGCAGGCACTGAACAATCAAAAATCCATTGATCAGGCCCTGGTGGCCTTAACTGCCGCTGACAGAGAAAAACGACGCGCCGACAAAGCCATAAAGAGTAACAGCATCAGCGCCATTGACTTTGAAAAAGCACAAGATGATCTGGAGAACGCTCGTCTGGAACACAAACACGCTGTAGAAGACGCGCAATTAGCAATTGAATCGTTTGAGTTTGAATTGAAAACCAACCAACTTCAGGTAGACAGACAGGGGCTTTTGGTGGCCGATCTGCAACGAAAAGTTCAGGAGTTAACGGTGCGCTCTCCGGTTAGCGGTATCGTCGGCAACCTTGCCGTGGAGCAAAAAAACCAGGTAACCCAAAACCAGGCAATATTATCGGTTGTGGATCTCAGTGAATTTGAGGTGGAACTGCAAATTCCGGAAAGCTACGCCGACGATTTGGCCATCGGAATGGATGCAGAAATACAGTTTAACGGTGAAACGCACTCGGCAGTTCTGGTCACGATTTCCCCCGAAATCCAGAACAATCAGGTGACCGGACGGGTGCGTTTTGCCAACTCTTCAGAACTGGGATTACGTCAAAATCAACGTCTCACGACCCGTATTCTGATGGAAAACAAATCCGATGTACTGATGGTGCAACGAGGTCAGTTTCTGGAAAGTGCCGGCGGGAAAATAGCCTATCTCATTCAGGAAAACCGCGCCATACGCACACCCATACATACCGGTGCCCGCAGTTTGGGGTCGGTTGAAATTCTGGCAGGTTTGTCAGTTGGCGATGAAATCATCGTCTCCAGTACCGAAGCATTCGATGGTGCTGAAACCGTATTACTCACACAATAATTGGGGGAAATTCTCATGTTAAAGATGGAAAACATTGCCAAGGTATATCGCACTGATGTTGTAGAAACCCATGCGCTGAAAGAATTTAGTCTGGAAGTGAACGAAGGTGATTTTGTCGCCGTAACAGGCCCTTCTGGTTCGGGAAAAACCACCTTTTTGAATATTGCCGGATTACTGGAAACCTACTCGGCAGGTCGTTACTTTCTTGACGGAAATGACGTTTCAGGCATTAGTGATGCAGCCAGAAGCCGGGTCAGAAACGAAAAAATCGGATTCATTTTCCAGGGATTCAACTTAATTCCCGATCTCAGTTTGTTTGACAATGTCGATGTACCACTGAGATATCGAGGTTTCAGCAGTAAAGAGCGCAGGCAGCGAATAGAACAAAGCCTGGACACCGTGGGACTTAGCAACAGAATGAAACACTTGCCAGCACAACTTTCAGGCGGACAACAACAACGCGTAGCCATCGCCAGAGCCCTGGCCGGTTCACCGCGATTTTTATTGGCAGACGAACCAACGGGTAACCTTGACAGTAAAATGGCCAACAGTGTGATGACGCTATTGCAAGAAATTAATCAGCAAGGTACCACCATCGTCATGGTAACCCACGATCCGGGTTTAGCGGCGCAGGCAAAACGCAATATACACGTCCGGGACGGTCAGGTCAGTGAGTTACATGAAGTCAACACTGAACACACCAGAGATGTCGTTAACGGATGAGGAAAAAGCCATGATGAGTTATTACCTAAGGTTGGCGTTTATCAGTATGCGCCGCAATCCGGTGTTAAGTAGTTTGATGGTGTTGGCCATTGCATTAGGTATCGGTGCCTGCATGACCACCATCACGGTAAATTACCTGATGTCCAACAACCCGATAAAACACAAAAATGACGTGCTGTTTCACGTGCAATTGGACAACTGGGGGCCTTTTGAGGCTGCCGTAGACCCTAATGATCCCCCATATCAACTCACCTGGACCGATGCCACCAACTTGCAGCAAGCTCAACAGGGCATTCGCCAGGCAGCAATGGCAAAATCAGGCGGTGTTGTAGAGCCCGCCGATCCGGACATTAAGCCATTTCAGGCAGGATACCGCCTCACCTACAGCGATTTCTTTAGTATGTTCGACGTGCCCTTTTTATATGGTTCAGCGTGGGATAAACAAGCTGACGAAAATGCCCGGCACCTGGTGGTCCTTACCAAAGAGATAAACGAAACCCTGTTTGGCGGTAAAAACTCTGTGGGTCAAAGCGTTACCTTATCCGGTGAAGTGTTTACCATTGTCGGTGTCATTGCTGAGTGGCACCCCATTCCAAAGTTTTACGATCTCAACAATGATGACTTTGGGCGTCCTTCGGAACTATTTATCCCATTACAGTTAAAACGCACAATGAAACTGCCCAGTTGGGGGAATGTTAATTGTTGGAAGTCTCCCGATGAAGAAGGCTTCGAAGGATTTTTAAACTCAGAATGTGTCAATTTTCAGTTTTGGGTGGAGTTAGACAATCCTGCTGAGCGAAGCGATTATGCGCTGTTTTTAGACAACTATGTCAACAGTCAAAAAGAACTGGGCCGCTTCCCTCGCCCACTCAACAATCGATTAAACAATGTTCAACAGTGGCTGGAATACAATGAGGTTGTTGCCGACGACGCGCAAATAATGATGTGGTTGTCGCTGATGTTTTTAGCCGTTTGTTTACTCAATACCATTGGACTTATGCTTTCTAAATTTATGGGCAAATCCAGTGAAATAGGCCTACGCCGCGCTGTCGGTGCGACAAAAGGTGATTTATTTGTTCAGCACACAGTTGAAACCGCCTGCATTGGTGTCGCAGGTGGTTTATTGGGATTAGGTTTTTCCTTTTTTGGATTGCAGGGACTGAGAGTCCTTTATGGTGAATTTGCCCACAAACTCACCAGCTTAGACATGAATATGGCAATTTTAGCGGTTGTAATTGCCCTGGTCTCCACCATATTAGCGGGTTTATATCCCACCTGGCGCGCCTGTTCAATCGCTCCGGCCAGTCAACTTAAAAGTCAGTAGGGAGATAACAATGAACGCATCTCTGGAATTAGGCCCAATTTTTCGCACTTTATTGCGCAATAAAATGGGAGCCTTGTTGATAGCACTGCAAATCGCAGTCACCATGACCATCGTGGTCAATGCCATATTTATCATCGATGAACGCGAAGCACTGATGGCCCGCGTCAGCGGCGTGGATGAAGCCGACAGTTTTTATGTTAACAGTAACGGTTTTGCCAGTGATTTTGACAACCCAAATACCATTCAGGAAGATCTGCGCCAAATCAGAGCATTGCCATCAGTACGCAATGTAACCACCATTAATGCCATACCGATCAGCGGTGGTGGCTGGTCGATGAGTCTTCAAACCGAAGCGGGTGAAGGCAAGGATGATGTCGCTACAGCCGTGTATATGGTTGACCATCATGGCCTGGAAGCTCTGGATGTTCAGTTACTGGCCGGGCAAAACTTTACTGAACAGGAATTGCGTTATCGCGATGGCAGTGAGGAAGGTTGGCCACAAAACATCATCATCACCCAGGCTCTTGCAAATGACCTGTTTCCCGACACCGCTATCGATGAAGTCATAGGTAAAACAACTTACATTAACAACGATGAACCCATGCAAATCATCGGAGTCATTGATGCATTGCAGGCCCCCTGGATTGGTTGGGAACAACTGGAAAACACCATGTTGTCGCCGGAATATTTCGCATTTAATAACTCAACCACTTACTTTGTCAGGGCACAAGATGGCATGCGGGATCAGGCGATGCGCGCAGTAGAAGAGTATCTGGCTCAGCGGGCCAATGAACGGCTTGTCAGAGGAATGGAGTCCTTTGAGGATGTAAGAAATGAGAGCTATGGATTCCACGCAGCAATGATCAAAATTCTCACCATCGTCATGGCAACACTGGTGTTGATCACAGGAATGGGCATTGTCGGTTTAGCGAGTTTTAACGTCAACAAACGCAAGAAACAAATTGGCACTCGCAGAGCACTTGGCGCAACACAATGGCAAATCGTACGCTATTTTATGCTGGAAAACTTTATGATCACCAGTATCGGCGTTTTGACCGGTGCAGCGTTGAGTATCGGACTTAACATTCTGCTGGTGAACTTTTTTGAATTAAACCGCATCAGTTGGTATTACATCCCGATTGGAATGCTGTGCCTGTGGCTACTGGGACAATTGGCCGTACTGGGCCCGGCTAAAAAGGCGGCAAACATTCCGCCCGCAATGGCCACCAGAACGGTCTGAACAGGTACTGCGTGATCATCAACAGCAGACGCATTGTAGCCTTGGTGATCACGCTCTTGTCAAAAGATGCAATTATACACCCATATTGATTAAATTCTCGCCACTTAATACCTGATTGTTCAGCTATATACTAAAGCAGTATGTCTTTCTGACATAAAAACCAGGATACTTACGCCAGACACAGCTGACAGCAGTTGGCCAAGACAAACCTCTACGACACTATTACGAAAGACGATGGTGTGTTCCGAAATTAAGGGTGCATTCTGAATGACAAAGTTTGCCGCGATATTCCTGTTTTTATGTTTAAGTCAGGCCAGTTTCGCCAACGACAAGCAGCCTCCTCCCCCGCTGGACCCGGCTTATATGGGAAGCTATAACATGGTACTGGTTAGCATGGGCACAACCTTGTTCGCGTACCCGATGCCAGGTTACGAGAAACCTCATAATCAACAATTGCTCTACAAAATCAACACTAAAACCCCTTCAGTCCGTTTTCTGGTAAGGGATGCTGATTTGGTTACGGCAAAAACCCAACCTTTTAACCTGCAACGTCTGCTCAGAGGCGAAAAGTTAGAAGTGGTTATGGATATTTACATGGGGCACTTTGATCGCGGTGGTATGAAAGTGCATGAGCAAGCCGTTATTGCATTCGATGAACAGTTGTATCTGAGAACCTTTGAAGAAATTAAACCGTCCAGCATCCGACAGGTTTACGACAAGGTCAAAGTCGGTACCAACGAATTTATATTAGTACACAGACTGCAGCAGCCGCCCACGTTCGATAACCTGATCTTGTTTGACGATATGGTAAGTTGCGTAACTGAATTTAGTACGCCCTCTGCGACGCCTACTATTCCACAACTGTTCAGTCGACTGACGCTTTGTGGTCCGATGAAACCTTTGTATTACGAAACAGAAACTTACCGATAAAAACTAAAGTAAAACAAAGGGCCAGTCGGCCCTTTTTAGTTTTACGATTGCCCCGCTCCACTGCCTATACTTTGCAGGCAATACTTCTGGTATCGCTATCCGCCTAAAACGAATATGTCGTTTCTGTGAAATTTCCCGTTCCTGATTGGAAATCACAGATCAACACTTGTGGTCTGACCAGTTACATGATTTACTAAGCCTGATGTCAAAAAAATCACCCTTAATAAAATCATTAAAACAGGACACACAAAAAAATGAGAGATGATATTCGAATTCCGCGTAGTAAAGAGAACGATTACACACCGGAAATGGCAGCTGAGCGACGCAAGTTTATTGAAGCAAAAACCGGCGAGCCCATGACCTTAACCGGTCAGTACACTATTGATACCGGAGTACTGCCAGGTAATATCGAAAACTTCATTGGTATTTGTCAGATGCCGGTTGGCGTCGCAGGACCAATGAGAATTAATGGTGAAGATGCACAGGGTGACTTTTACATCCCGTTGGCAACAACTGAAGGCACCCTGGTTGCCAGTTATTCCCGCGGAATGCGGGTGATCACAGAAAGTGGCGGTGTAACCACGACCGTAGTTGAACAGTACATGCAACGGGCACCGGCATTTCTGTTTGACAATGCCCGCGAAGCCAGGGCTTTTGGCGAATGGGTAAAGGAAAACTTTGACAGCATCAAAACCGCAGCAGAAACGACCACAAGTATCGGTAAGCTGAAGCATATTCACCAGTGGTCAGTGGCCAAATCCCGGTATCTGCGTTTTAACTACACCACTGGCGACGCGGCCGGTCAGAACATGGTTGGCAAAGCCACGCTGATGGCCTGCGAATGGATTAAGCACAATTATCCAGGCGGTGCCAACTACCTGTTGTCCGGAAACATGGACACCGACAAAAAACACTCCCACCTGAACATGCTGCATTCACGTGGTAAACGGGTAATCGCTGAATTAACAGTGAAAAAAGAAGTCCTTAAGGCCATCATGGGTGTAGATACAAAAATGTTGGCCAAAGCCACTGTACTGGCAAATACCGGTGCGTTAATGGCGGGCGCGGCATACAACGGTCCACATGCGGCGAATGGCATTGCCTCCTTGTTTATCGCAACGGGTCAGGATGAGGCCAATGTCGTAGAGTCTCATGCGGGTTTATTCACCCATGAATTGCTGGACAATGGCGATATATATCTCGCGGTGACATTACCTTCATTGATCTGTGCAACCTTTGGTGGTGGAACCGGTTTGCCCACGCAAAGAGAGTGTTTAAACATGTTGGGCTGTGTGGGTAAAGGCAAAGCTAACAAGTTCGCGGAAATAGTGGCCGCCACCGTGCTTGCAGGTGATATTTCTTTGGGTTGTGCAGTCATCGCAGGTGACTGGGTGTCCAGCCATGATCAGTTAGGGCGGAATCGCGGTTAATCCAGCCTGGCTCCATAAAACTAAGGGCGTTGCACAGCGCCCTTCTCTGTGACATGCCACCCACTACCAGGGCAAAACTTCACCATTGGCGTGCCAGAATGTGCCACTGTTATCCATATTCAATTCATCCATACGGGTTACCAGTCGTTGTGCTGACTCGTTGGCAGGCACTTCTCCGCGAAAATCCACCATGCCCGTCTGAACATATCCCGGATGCAAAACCGCAACGGCAACATTGCGCGGTTTAAGATCAAGGGACAGCGATACTGCAGCAGCGTTTAGTGCCGCTTTAGACATTCGATAACCGTATCGGCCACCACTGCCGTTATCCCCCATCGAGCCCATACGGCTGGTGATGATACCTACTTTAGCGTTGGCGTTCAGATTATCCAGTAACAAATCTGTCAGCACCAAAGGCGCCACAGCATTCACTCTGAATTGCTGTTCAATGGTAGCGACGTCAATATGATTCAAACTTTCGTCACGCAAAATGCCTGCATTGTGAATGAGTATATCAATACCAACACCGTGCAATGGATGAATCATACCTGACAAACCCTGCACATCTGAGAGTTCAACGCCATCAATGATATTCGCTTCGGTAGCATCCAACGCTTCACTGGACTGACGACATATAGCCCATACTGTACAGCCGCGTGCCAGGTAAATTCGGGTAAGTTCTAAGCCAATGCCACGATTAGCTCCGGTAATAACAACATTTACCATGTAATACTCCCTAATGTTCTTTTAATGCTCTTTGCAGGTCGTCCGGTGTATCAATGCCAGGCGGTGGTGTGCACCGGGCCTGCTCTACGTGAATCGCATACCCATGCCAGAGCACTCTGAGTTGCTCCAGAGACTCAATGTGCTCCAAAGGAGATACATCGAGTTCAATGTACTGTTTGATGAATGCAGCGCTGTAGGCATAAATCCCAATATGGCGCTGATAAAAATCGCCAATATCTTTAATGTCAGATGGTTTTACCCCCAAAAATCGGCTTCTGTCATACGGAATAGTCGCCCGACTAAAATACAGAGCATTCCCGTTTGCATCTGTGACAACCTTGACCGCATTACCATTAAATGCCTCATCAATATCATTGATTTTCACTGACAAGGTAGCCATTTTTGCCTGCTGATTTTGCGCCAGATTTATAGCGACCTGCACTATATTTTCAGCGGGAATAAAGGGTTCATCCCCCTGCACATTGACAATAATTTCTTCATCCGGCAGTGCCAACAATTGCACCACCTCAGCCAATCTTTCAGTGCCGCTGTCATGATCAGCCCGGGTCATACAGACTTGTCCACCAAAGCCCTCGACAACCTCTTTTATACGCTGATCATCCGTTGCCACAATCACCCGTCTGGCTCCGGACTGTTCCGCCTTTTCATAAACCCATTGCACCATAGGTTTGCCATTGATATCCACCAGTGGTTTGCCAGGAAATCGGCTTGACTGATATCGGGCAGGAATAATTACTGTAAATTCCATAGTTAAACTCAGGAAATTGAATTCAGATCTTCAAGTGTCAAGGTGCGAGCTTCTGACTCCAGCATTACCGGGATATTATCTCTTACCGGAAAGGCTAACTTATCAAATTTACAAACCAATTCTTCAGATTCTCGCACATAAATTACTTTCCCTTTACACAAGGGGCAAACCAAAATATCGCTTAATTTTGGATCGATAGGCATCGTATTGTCCTTCCCATATCAGCCATCAGGCGTTAACTATAATGTTTAAGTTTACTCAAAAAGTCCTGATTGAACTTCTCGGTTAATTTTGCACTTACCGGTAAATACCACCATGACTCCCGTGCAAATCCGGCACATTTCACGGCATCTTTTTCGGTCATCAGCACAGTACCTTGCGGAATATCAGACGCTTTAAAATGATAATGATCCGGAAACGCCTGGGTACTTTCAAGCTTTATACCTTTGCTGTGCAACAATTCGAAAAAGCGTTGCGGGTTGCCAATCCCGGCAATTGCCGACACCGCGCCCGTTATTTGGTTCAAAGGCCGGGTTTGCCCTTTAAATTTAACATTAACTAATTGTCCGGGTTCCAACGACATCAGGTATTCGTCTTTTTTCAATTTACCACCGTTCAACACGATAAAATCAACCTGCTGAAGTCGCCATTTGCCTTCTCTTAATGGACCTGCGGGCAGCAACAGACCATTGCCTTCCCTTCTCTGGCCGTCAACAACGGCTATTTCAATGTCTCTGGCCAGGCGATAATGCTGTAAGCCGTCGTCACTGATCACAATATTGCATTGGTACTGTTTCACCAACGCGTCTGCGCCCCGAACCCGGTCGGGGTCCACCACAACCGGGCAATTGACTCTTTGTCTGATAAACAGTGGCTCATCACCACAATGTGCCGGATCGGAATTGGTTTGTACCTGCATCGGATAGGATGCAGCCTTACCACCATAGCCCCTTGAAACGATACCCGGGCGATAGCCTTGCTGCTTTAAAAAGTTACTGAGATAAATCACCAATGGCGTTTTGCCATTACCACCGACATTGATATTACCGACAACCACTACGGGTACGTCTAATTTGTGGCTTTTCAGGATATCACTGCCATAGGCCTTTCTTCTGAAAGTACTGATCAGCCAAAACAACAGACTCAGTGGCAACAATAACAAGGACCAGCTGAATGGTTTATACCAGGAGGCTTGCAAACGACTCATTAAGCACCTTCGGTAAATTGCATTCGGTGTAATTGTGCGTACATCCCATTATTGTCCAGCAATTGTTTGTGTTTACCTTGTTCGACAATTTCACCCTTGTTGATCACCAAAATCTGATCGGCATTTTCAATGGTGGATAATCTGTGGGCCACAACAATACTGGTGCGTTCTTTTTGCAGGGTTTCCAATGCTTCCTGAATATAACGCTCCGACTCAGTATCCAGTGCCGACGTCGCTTCATCCAGTATTAAGATAGGGGCATCTTTAAGAACAGCACGGGCAATAGCGATGCGTTGCCGTTGCCCGCCAGAAAGCATCAGGCCATTTTCACCGACAAAAGTATCGAGTCCATGCTCTAATTCCTGGGCGAATTCCAACACATGGGCAACTTTAGCTGCATGCTCAATTTGCTCACGAGTGACCACGCCTTCCATTCCATAGGCAATATTATTAGCAATCGTGTCGTTGAAAAGTGTCACCTGCTGCGATACTACAGCGATTTGGTTTCTCAGTGCGCGTAATTCAATATCTGCCAGGGGTAATCCGTCCAGCCTGATCTCACCTGACTGAGGTTGATAAAAACGTGTCAGCAAATTTGAAATCGTGGATTTACCACTGCCCGAGCGCCCCACTAAGGCCACGGTCTCCCCTTTGGGAACGCTAAAAGAAATATGCTTTAACACCTGTTCGCCCTGAGGATCATAAGCAAAACAAACCTCGTCAAACTCCAAGTTACCCTCTACCCGCTGCGGCTTTTTAACGCCGGTGTTTTCTTCTTCCTGCTGGTCAAGGATCATAAAAATACTTTCACAGGCCGCCATGCCCTTTTGAAATTCACTGTTAACGGTAGTGAGTTGCTTTAATGGTTTTAATAACATTGTCATACTGACCACCACCGAGGTGAAAACCCCGGCTGTCAGGTTATCAACCATGCCAGGCATACTGGAAATAAACAGAACAACTGCCAATGCAAACGACGCGATAACCTGAATGCTGGACACCGACAGAATTCGGGACACCACCAGTTTCATATTTTGCTGGCGATTGTGGTTGTTCCTGTCCTGAAAACGGTTTTGTTCTTTTTCCTGCCCATCAAACATCAACACCACTTTATGACCTTTCAGGACCTGCTCAACAGAGGTTGTCAGGTTACCCATGGATTTTTGGATATTTTTGCTCACCATGCGAAATCGCTTGCTGACATATGCCACGATCAAAGCCACAACAGGCCCGATAACCAAAAACGCCAGGCTTAATTGCCAGGATTTATAAAACATAATAGCTAACAGGCCCAGCACTAAGGCGCCTTCTCGCACCAAAGTTAACAGGGCTTTACCTGCTGCCACCGATACCTGCTCGGTATCGTAAATTACTTTAGAAATTAACTGACCGGTTGAATGCTGATCATGAAACGAAACAGGTAAATGCACGAAACGGGAAAACAGTTCCTGACGCATCTGCATGACCACCATATTGCCAATCCAGGACAAGGTGTAGGTTCCCATAAAATTAAACACCCCGCGTAATATGAAAAGCGGGACGATCAAATAGGCAGCAATGCGTAAATAATCGAGATCCCCCTGTACCAGGCTTTTGTCTATGGCGTGTTCCAGTTGAGAGATAACAAAAACATCGATCAGGGAGTAACCAATCATCCCCGTGATAGCGGCAACAAAGGGTAATTTAAAGCGCTTTAAATAAACGCAAAAACGAGCGAATACCGCTCCGTTATATTCAGTTTGATTCATTAAAAAATTTCAGTGTTAAACAAAGCAAAGTGTAAGCTTATGAATTCTGTACGAATAACAGGCTCTAGTGTAGCCGTTCAGCCATCAAATTACAGCATACTTACGCCAATATTGGCCTCAATCCCGTAAATACCACCTGGGTTGTTCATCATTTCGCCAGGATAATACCTGTGGCCCTTGTGATGTATAAAAACGCACAGACAGCTGCCCCAGTTGTGCGGTGTTATACACACTGGCGCCAATCTTGTGATAACGCTTTTTTACAATATCCGCGGGCATTCGCCACCGATTCATAAAACCAGAAGATACCAGCACATATTGGGGCGATACAGCTAAAACAAAAGCACCGGATGAAGAAGATTTGCTGCCGTGATGGGGAGCCAAAAGTACATCAGCGCGCAAATCTATCTTACCCTGGCGATGCCAGTCAGCGAGCAATGCCTCAACTTTTGCTTCGATGTCACCTGGTAACAATAATCGGTGTTTGCCATCATCCAGCATGACAACACAGGACTGGTTATTATCAGCCTTTAACAATTCAGGAAAATTGAAATCGGGCCACAAGACTTCGAAATGAATACCTTGCCAATGCCAGTTCATGCCACGCCGACAATCGCCTTTTTTCACGATAAGCTCTGAAACGCTGTAATCTCGCAAAATGGCTGGTAATCCACCAATGTGATCGTTGTCACTATGACTGATAATTAATTTATCAAGTTGCCGTATTTTTGCCTTGTCCAATACCGGGTTTATCACCGCCTGTGCCATACTAAATCCATCGGGAAAACTGGCGCCGGTATCGTAAAGAACTGCCCTGCCATTGCGGCGTAACAGTACCGCAAGGCCATTGCCGACATCCAGGATATCCGCCTGCCAATAGGGGTGGTTCGCTATTTTAAACTCGGAAAGTGATGGCAACAAAAATAACAAAAAAAGAGGTTTAGGGATAACAACTCGGGGCATTAACAGCGCAACGACAAACAATAAGAGAAACAGAACCGAAGCAGGCTGACTTAGTGAGACGTTGAACCAATGTACCGGCAACGCTAACAACTGAGTCAACAGTTGTTCACAGCCACCAAACAGTTCCAGACTTAAAGCCATAAGCCACGGCGCTAACTCCGGTACTAAAATGATAGCCAACGTCGCCATCAGGCTGACCGGTAACAGAACTAAGGTGACAAAGGGAATGGCCAGTAAATTAATGACCGGCGCAATCACGCTCACACCCTGAAACATCCATATTAGACCCGGCAGCATGAGTACGCTTATTCCTAATTGCAACTTCACGAAGTAACCGGCTTTAGTGATAACCCCTTTGCCCCGCGGCGGAAATCGCCAGAATAAAAACCATAGAATCACAATGGCTGAAAAACTCAGCCAGAAACTAAAACTAAAAAGACTCAAAGGAAACAGCACAATGAACAGCGCCAGGCTGGTCAGGATAAAGCGTCTGGCAGGCCAGTGGATACCGGTAACCACCAAATACCACGCCAGTAACAGCATTAACCAGGCTCTGAGGGTTGGTACGGCAAAATCAGCGAGATACAAATAAGCAAAACTGACAATAAGACTAACAGTAAGCCCAAATACACGGATGTTTGAAATAACAAGGCGTGCCAGCAGTGCATTCCACAGGGTACACAAGGCACAACACAACAGATAACTCCACAATGCAACCATGCCCAGATGCATGCCCGAAATGGCGACAAGATGGGCTGTGCCGGTTTCCTGCAACAGCGTCCAGTCCTCAGATTGCAACAGCCCGCGGAACCCGATGGCAAGCGCCAGCAACCAGCGAATTTCTGGCTGTTCATACTGCAGCAGTTCATCGGTAATCTGTTGGCGCAACGTAACCCTGCTGTCCTGAATAAGATTTAGCTCAGACGGTTTCACATATCCTGTTGCAACAATACTTTCGGCAAATAGCCAGGTTTGGTAATTAAATCCGGCTTCATTACTCAGCCCCCAACGAGGTTTCAATTTCACGTGAAGTTGCACCTGTTGACCGTCTTTTAGCGGCAGCGATGGCTGCAACCAACTTAGTCGAATTTTTATCGGGCGAAGCGTCGCGATCGGTTTGTGGTTTCCTTCAGAGCTAAAAAAATGAGTCGCCAGCAGATCGAACTTCAGATTATTTCCCGGCACTAAAACTGTCCCAATTTCGCCAATAAGCGTTACGGGCTGCAAAAATAGTGCTTGTTTGGGTTGCGTATAGTTTACCCAATGGCCTAAACTCAGCATCCATAAAACACCGAAACAACAACCGGACAGCGAAGTTGACTTTCTCAACAATGCGATTCCCAGCAGTAACAACACCAAGATAGTCCAGACTGGCAACAAGCCTGACCAAACTAATGAAGTTGCACTGGCGGTAATAAAAGAGAAAAGAAACCTGTCCATAGTATTGTGAATGTCTCATTATGTAGCAGCATCCCACTGCAAAAGCCGTAACATATATGCCAAAAAAGTTAATCAAACGATTTTTACCTGATCACCAATCCATCAGAGAGCAAAAGGCGCTCAAAGTGTTTGGTAAGCTATTACACGATGCAAATCTTTGGCATTTAAATCGTAAATCTGCCTGTGGTGCTTTTGGTATTGGCTTGTTTTTCGCATTTTGGCCGGTGCCCTTTCAGATGTGGCTGGCGGCTGCATTGTCTATTCCTCTCAGAGTTAACCTGCCGGTATCGGTAGCCACGGTTTGGATCACCAACCCGTTTACCATGCCCCCGATATTTTATGGCGCATATAAAGTCGGTACTTTCATTATTGGGACACCGGCTAGCAAATTTGAGTTCGAACCCACCTGGCAATGGGTCGTCAACAGCATGGAAACTATTGGCCCGGCGTTTTTATTAGGTTGTTTTGTTTGTGCCGTGGTTTTCGGACTCATCGGCTACTTCGGGCTTAACTATGTCTGGCGTTTCTCTGTGAAAAAAGCCTGGCAACAGCGTCAAATCGCCCGTCAGCAGCGAAAGTTAGCGCCCTGACACATCAAATGAACCAGGTTTATTAATATAAGCCGACGCAACTGAACATGGTTCAGCTATTAACTGTCACCTCATCTTCCCACAAATTGTCGACAATAAACCCAGTTTCGATTTGACTATTGTGTATTTCCCCCTAAAATTGTCGACATTATTAATTAAACGTTCGTGTGATTTTAATGTTTTCAGGCTCTTCGATGCCGGTTACTACCGCAGACAAGACATTTTTAAGTATCCGCAATGATATTGTGGAAGGTGTCATCGTAGCAGGCTCAAAGTTGAGCGAAACCGAATTGTCGACAAAGTATGGTGTCAGTCGTGCTGTTATTCGGGAAGCAATAAACCGCCTTGAAGCCAATCACCTCATCGAGCGCAAAGCCAACATTGGCGCTAAAGTTGTCACCCTGTCCCCTGAAGGTTTATCGGAACTCTATCAAATCCGGGAGTCACTGGAAGGCATGGCTGCAAGATTGGCAGCCAGAAATATGACAGATGAAGAGATTGTCAGCCTGAATGAACTATTGAGGAGTCATTTCGATAAAGTAAAAACAGGCGAGCGCTATTATCAGGAAGCCGGTGATCTGGATTTTCATTACCGCATTATTATAGGTAGTAAAAACAAGCAGCTTATCAGCCTGCTAAGTAATGGTATTTATCACCTGGTCAGAATGTACCGGGTGCAACTGGGCATGGCAGGCCCACGTGTTACCACTGCGTATGACGAGCACAAACACATTATTCAGGCCATCAGTCACCGTGACGAAGAATTAGCTGAGATTCTGATGCGCCGCCATATTGATTATTCAAGACAAAATATCGCGAGAAAACTTTCCTCGGTAACCCCTACAGGAGTCTAATTATGAGTGCAGGAAAAAAATTCAGACAAGCGCTGGCTGACAAC
Organism: Planctobacterium sp. R6; assembly: GCF_055755215.1. Classification (NCBI taxonomy): domain Bacteria; kingdom Pseudomonadati; phylum Pseudomonadota; class Gammaproteobacteria; order Alteromonadales; family Alteromonadaceae; genus Planctobacterium; species Planctobacterium sp. R6. The sequence continues at coordinate 64,050 of NZ_JBVTQY010000019.1, read as the reverse complement.
AAGCCATTACAAATCGTCGGCACTATTAACGCCTACAGTGCCATTATGGCGAAGAAAATTGGCCATCAGGCCATTTACCTTTCCGGTGGTGGTGTTGCCAACGCATCATACGGTTTACCTGATCTGGGCATGACCTCCTTAAATGACGTTATTGCTGACGTGCAACGCATCACTGCCGCCTGCGATTTGCCGCTATTGGTGGATATCGACACCGGTTGGGGCGGCGCCTTTAACATTGCCAAAACCATCAAAGATATGGAAAAAGCCGGTGCTGCGGCAGTGCACATGGAAGATCAGGTAGCGCAAAAACGCTGTGGACACCGACCCAATAAAGAGATTGTCAGCACCGATGAAATGGTCGACCGCATCAAAGCGGCAGTAGATGCCCGTACAGACCCAGACTTTTTCATCATGGCCCGTACTGATGCGTTTGCTCAGGAAGGACTGGATGCAGCGATAGCTCGCGCAAAAGCCTATGTTGCAGCCGGTGCAGATGGCATTTTCGCTGAAGCAGTGCAAACAGAAGAACACTATCGCGCCTTCGCTGAAGCACTGGATGTGCCTATTTTGGCTAACATCACCGAGTTTGGAAAAACCGAATTGTGGAACAAAGAACAGTTAGGCGAATGGGGAGCCGATATGGTGCTTTATCCATTAAGTGCCTTCCGCGCCATGAACAAGGCTGCGGAATTGGTGTATACCTCAATTCTGCAAAACGGTGATCAGAAAGCTGTCGTTGACCAAATGCAAACCCGTATGGATTTATACGATTATTTGGGCTACCACGAATACGAACAAAAATTAGATGCCCTGTTTGCTGAAGGCAAAAATAAATAAAACGACTTTTAAGAACATATCCTGTGTCGGGCGATTGCCCGACAATAAATCAAATTAACGACTAAAATTACAATACCCTATTTTAAGGAGACCCTCCGATGGCAAAAGTACTCAGTGGCGCTGGATTGCGTGGACAAGTAGCAGGTAAAACCGCTCTTTCAACCGTTGGTAAAAGCGGTTCCGGATTAACCTACCGCGGTTACGATGTAAAAGATCTGGCAAACCAATGTCAGTTTGAAGAAGTCGCCCACCTGATCTTAAAAGGTCATTTACCGAATCAAACCGAACTTGACGCATACAAAGTTAAACTCAAAGCCATGCGTGGTCTGCCTCAGGCTTTAAAAGAAGTGCTGGAACGCATTCCGGCTGACGCCCACCCAATGGATGTATTGCGCACCGGTTGCTCAATGCTGGGGAATCTGGAAGGCGAAGCCGATTTTGATATGCAGCAAGATGTCACTGACCGTATGCTGGCCTGTTTCCCAAGCATCATGTGTTACTGGTATCGCTTTTCTCACGACGGCGTTCGCATTGACGTGGAAACTGATGATGACTCTATCGGTGCACATTTCCTGCACATGTTACACGGCAAAAAGCCTGCTGAACTGCATGAGCAGGTTATGCACGTTTCATTAATTCTTTATGCAGAACACGAATTCAACGCATCCACATTCACCGCACGGGTGTGTGCATCCACGCTGTCTGACATGCACTCTTGTGTGACCGGTGCTATCGGCTCACTGCGTGGCCCGCTGCACGGTGGCGCGAATGAAGCCGCTATGGAAATGATTGAAAGCTTTACCTCTGCCGATCATGCCGAACAAGAAATGATGGGCAAATTAGCCCGCAAAGAAAAAATTATGGGCTTTGGTCACGCCATCTATTCTGAATCTGACCCGCGCAATGAGATCATTAAATTATGGTCTGAGAAATTAGCCAAAGAAGTGGGTGACGACGTTTTGTACCCGGTTTCTGTGCGCTGCGAAGAAGTCATGTGGCGAGAGAAAAAACTATTCTGTAATGCCGATTTCTTCCATGCTTCAGCCTATAATTTCATGGGTATTCCAACCAAACTCTTTACGCCAATTTTTGTGATGTCTCGCCTGACAGGCTGGGCTGCACACGTAATGGAACAGCGCGCAGACAATCGCATAATTCGTCCTTCTGCTGAATACACTGGCGAGGACTTACGCGCGGTTACTCCAATTGCTGAACGATAAACAATCCTTTGGGGGGCAAGCCCCCTTTTCGGCACTTATCGTTAACTCAATTTAGGTAGAATGAAGATGAACTTTGATCACCGCAAACCGCTTCCCGGCAGTAAACTGGATTATTTTGATACGCGTCAAGCCGTCGAGTCCATCAAAGCCGGTAGTTATGACAAACTCCCCTACACCTCCAAAGTACTGGCAGAAAATCTGGTGCGACGTTGTGCACCGGAAAAACTGACCGCCTCATTAACCCAAATAATAGAACGCAAACGCGAACTGGACTTTCCATGGTTTCCGGCGCGTGTGGTTTGCCATGATATTTTAGGCCAGACGGCACTGGTGGATCTGGCAGGTCTGCGAGACGCTATTGCCGAACAAGGTGGCGACCCGGCCAAAGTAAACCCTGTGGTGCCGACACAGTTGATCGTGGATCATTCGCTGGCGGTTGAACACGCCGGCTATGAAGCTGACGCGTTCGATAAAAACCGTGCCATTGAAGAACGTCGTAACGAAGACCGTTTCCACTTTATCAACTGGACTAAAACGGCTTTTAAAAACGTGGATGTTATCCCGCCAGGCAATGGCATCATGCATCAGATAAATCTTGAGCGCATGTCACCGGTTATTCAGGCCCGAGACGGTGTTGCCTTTCCTGATACTTTAGTGGGTACAGACAGTCACACCCCACATGTTGATGCACTGGGCGTTATTGCCATTGGTGTAGGTGGTTTAGAAGCAGAAAACGTAATGCTGGGCCGTGCCTCTTACATGCGTTTACCAGATATCGTAGGTGTTGAACTCACTGGCAAACCGCAACCGGGCATCACTGCCACTGATATCGTATTAGCGCTGACAGAATTTTTGCGTAAAGAACGTGTTGTATCGGCGTATCTGGAGTTCTTCGGTGAAGGCGCCAGTCACCTGACTTTGGGCGACAGAGCGACCATTTCCAATATGACGCCGGAATACGGCGCTACCGCAGCCATGTTTTACATTGATCAGCAAACCATCGATTACCTGAAATTAACAGGCCGAGACGATGAGCAAATTCAACTGGTTGAGAACTATGCCAAAACCACCGGATTGTGGGCCGATGAGATGGTCAATGCTGAATACGAGCGCGTACTTAAATTTGATCTTTCGTCTGTTGGACGCAACATGGCCGGTCCATCCAATCCGCATCGTCGTGTAGCGACAGCTGATCTTGCCAGCCAGGGGATTGCCGGCGTTGTCGAAAATGAACCCGATAAAATGCCTGATGGCGCAGTTATCATTGCTGCAATTACCAGTTGCACCAACACCAGTAATCCGCGCAATGTTATCGCTGCAGGATTACTGGCACGAAATGCCAATGCTAAAGGACTGGTGAGAAAACCCTGGGTTAAGTCGTCACTGGCACCGGGTTCCAAAGCGGTAAAACTATACCTGGAAGAAGCCAACTTATTGCCTGAACTGGAGCAACTAGGCTTTGGTGTTGTGGCTTTTGCCTGTACTACCTGTAACGGCATGAGCGGCGCATTGGACCCTAAAATTCAAAAAGAAATCATCGATCGTGACCTCTATGCAACAGCGGTTTTATCCGGCAATCGCAACTTTGATGGCCGAATTCACCCCTACGCCAAGCAGGCATTTCTGGCATCACCACCGTTAGTAGTGGCCTATGCCATTGCCGGAACAATACGTTTCGATATCGAAAAGGACGTGCTTGGGCTTGACCAGCAAGGTAACCCGGTTACTTTGAAAGACCTTTGGCCAAGCGATGAAGAAATAGACGCCATTGTTGCTTCCAGTGTTAAACCCGAGCATTTCCGTCAGGTTTATGATCCCATGTTTGAACTGAGTGTGGACTATGGTGAGAAAACGGAACCGCTTTATGACTGGCGTCCTCAGAGTACCTACATCCGCCGTCCGCCATACTGGGAAGGCGCTCTTGCAGGAGAGCGCACTATGACCGGTATGCGTCCATTGGCAGTATTAGGCGATAACATCACTACCGATCACTTGTCTCCTTCTAACGCCATTATGGCGGATAGTGCCGCTGGTGAATATCTGGCCAAAATGGGCTTACCCGAAGAGGACTTTAACTCTTATGCGACGCACCGAGGCGATCACCTCACCGCGCAAAGAGCTACGTTTGCCAATCCGAAGCTATTTAATGAGATGGTGGTAGAAAATGGCGAAGTAAAACAGGGCTCACTGGCCAGAATCGAACCAGAAGGCAAGATTACCCGCATGTGGGAAGCAATCGAAACCTACATGGAACGCAAACAACCACTGATCATTGTCGCTGGTGCGGACTATGGCCAAGGTTCTTCGCGCGACTGGGCGGCTAAAGGCGTCCGTCTGGCAGGCGTTGAAGTTATCGTGGCTGAAGGCTTTGAGCGTATCCACCGTACTAATCTGATTGGCATGGGTGTATTACCACTGGAGTTTCAGCCAGGCACGACCCGCAATACCCTGGGTATTGATGGTACCGAAACCTTTGACGTTAAAGGCGACAAAGCACCAGGCGCGACGCTCACCCTGGTAATCCATCGCGCTAACGGCGTCCTGGTAGAGGTGCCGGTGACCTGTCGTCTGGACACTGCAGAAGAAGTCTCTATATATGATGCAGGCGGTGTATTGCAACGCTTTGCCAAAGACTTTTTGGCCTCTGAAGGCGCAGCCTGAGAGATTAAAATTTAAAAGCGACACACTGTGTCGCTTTTCTTTTGAAGGTTTTTTATGACTCAATTTAAACCCCAAATCAAAATTCCCGCGACCTACATGCGTGGCGGCACCAGTAAAGGCATGTTCTTTAATTTGTTGGACCTGCCCGAATACGCTCAGGTACCAGGTGAAGCCAGAGACAAGCTGTTATTGCGGGTGATCGGTAGTCCCGATCCTTACACCAAACACACAGATGGCATGGGCGGTGCCACGTCCAGCACCAGCAAAACCGTTATACTGAGCAAGAGTGAAAAACCAGAGCACGATGTGGATTATCTGTTTGGTCAGGTGGCCATTGATAAGCCTTTTATCGACTGGTCTGGTAATTGCGGTAACTTAACGGCAGCCGTTGGGGCATTCGCTATAAGTAACAATCTGGTAAACAAAGACCGCATCCCGGAAAATGGCATTGCGGTTGTGCGTATCTGGCAGGTGAATATCCAGAAAACCATTATCGCTCATATACCCATTACAAATGGTGAAGTTCAGGAAACGGGTGATTTTGAACTGGACGGTGTGACCTTTCCGGCGGCAGAAGTGAAAGTTGAATTTCTGGACCCTGCTGATGCTGATGGCGACATGTTCCCAACCGGAAACCTGGTAGACGAACTGACGGTACCCACAGAACTGGTTGCTTCCGGAAAGTTGCAAGCCACCTTGATCAATGCGGGGATTCCCACAGTATTTGTCAGAGCAGAAGATATTGGGTACAGCGGTTGTGAACTGCAGGATAGTATTAATAGCGATCTCAACGCCCTTGAACGTTTTGAAGCCTTGCGGGCAATCGGCGCAGTGAAAATGGGTTTGATTAAGGATGTATCCGAAGCAGCAGCCAGACAACATACCCCAAAAATAGCCTTTGTTGCTCCGGCCAGTGATTACTCCGCCAGCAGTGGTAAAACCGTCTCAGCGCAAGATATTGATTTGAATGTCAGAGCGCTGTCCATGGGTAAACTGCACCACGCCATGATGGGCACTGCTGCGGTTGCCATCGCTACTGCAGCTGCCATTCAGGGCACTCTGGTGAACGAAGCCGCAGGTGGGATTGAGCGAGAAGATGTAACCTTTGGCCATCCGTCAGGCACACTCAAAGTTGGCGCGAAGGCATCAAATACAGATGGTAAATGGTTGGCTGATAAGGCCATTATGAGCCGAAGTGCCCGCGTATTGATGGAAGGCTGGGTGCGCGTGCCTGAGTAAGTTACTTTTTTAAAAGTAGTTTCAAACTGTTTTAAGAAGGCGTCTGGACCGTTCCAATATAAAAATTGTGTCAGGGCGCTGACGCCGACCAAAGGGGAAAGTGTTCCCTTTGGATTCCCGGCGCTCCCTGACACGAGAACTCATATCGTGTCCTAAAATATTCGACGTTGATACTTCCAAAGCTACCTGTCCAGCAAGCCCCTATCACCAAACAGAATACACAAAGAACCCGTCATAAATATAGTGAATAGCCTGTATTAGCAAATTAAACAGGTATTTTGTTAGCGTCATGTTAGGCTGGGACTATAAAAATTAAGGAGTGTATTACTCTATGGCAATTTCACATTTTTACCCCCCGAAAAGAACCTTAATGGGTCCTGGCCCTTCTGATGTCAGCCCACAAGTTTTGGCGGCACTGGCAAAACCCACCATTGGCCACCTTGATCCGCTATTTATTGGCTTAATGGAAGAAACTAAATCGTTACTACAATACGCCTTTCAGACGAAGAACGAATTTACCATTGCAGTTTCAGCACCGGGTTCTGCGGGTATGGAAACCTGTTTTGTAAATTTGGTGGAGCCTGGCGATAAAGTGATCGTTTGTATTAATGGCGTCTTTGGCCAGCGTATGAAGGAAAACGTTATCCGCTGTGGTGGTGAAGCCATTGTCATTGAGCAGGAATGGGGGCGCGCGGTTGATCCACAAACCGTAGAGGATTGCCTGAAAAACCATGCTGATGCGAAATTCCTGGCCTTTGTTCATGCAGAGACGTCTACAGGTGCCTTGTCAGATGCAAAAACACTGTGTCAGCTGGCTCACCAACATGGTTGTTTAACTATCGTGGATGCTGTCACCTCACTGGGTGGCGTAGAGCTACGAGTCGATGACTGGGGAATTGATGCGATATATTCCGGTAGCCAAAAGTGCCTGTCCTGTGTGCCCGGCATATCACCGGTAAGTTTAAGTGAGCAGGCGGTAGCTAAAATCAAAAACCGTCAGACTCCCGTACAAAGCTGGTTCCTGGATCAAACTTTGGTGATGGGCTACTGGTCTGGCGAAGGAAAACGAAGCTATCACCACACTGCCCCGGTGAACTCTATTTATGCCTTACACGAATCGCTATTGTTACTACAGCAAGAATCTTTGGAATCAGCCTGGCAACGACACCGTGACCAACATGAGGTGTTAAAAGCCGGATTATTGGATTTAGGTCTTGAGTTTGTCGTGCCCAAAGAAGAACGGCTGCCACAACTCAATACAGTGCGTATCCCGCAAGGCGTAGATGATGCTCAGGTGCGCAAATACCTGTTGGAAGAATTCAACCTGGAAATTGGCGCTGGCTTGGGAGCATTTGCCGGTAACGCCTGGCGCATCGGCCTTATGGGTTATGCTGCCAGAAGCGAAAACGTACAACTTTGTCTGGCAGCACTGAAACAAGCCTTAAATTAAAACGGTTCCCACCAAGGGGTGAATTCTTATCGATGCAGCCCCTTTTTTTACTTTATTAACTTCTGTAAACCGCAAGGTTTTACACTTTCGATGTGATCCTTACCTTTTCTCTCCTTATGCTGTAATCCCGTGTTATTGGCTGCAATACAATCTTGGTGTAACAATTCAGTAAACCCAACATTAAGATGGAATACAAAAAGATGAACCTAATGTCCATACAGCAATCAGTAGCAATTACCACTAAAACACTATTTACCCTTGCGCTGACGACATGCCTGATTTGGCACTCAGCCCAAACCCAGGCCCAGATTATTGAATCGTCCCAAAGTGGCCTATTAAATGTTAACGTAGGACGTTCACCGACGATTGAAGATGTGCCGCAACCTGTTTCACTGTATGGCTGCAACAATACCGTTGTGGAAACCCAGGTGTTTTGGAATACGCAAAATCAGATATTGGGCGAAATACCCTATGGCTCAAGAATGTCTGATGCGGGTAAAGAGTACGTTGTCAGTAAATACTACATTGCCTCTCCACCGGCCTGGCGCACTACAAAGCAAATTGAAAACGCGGCAGCCAAAAAAGATGCACAACCCTTTATTGGCTTAGTTACGCCGGACAGTTTCACCTTTACCGGGATGAAACCAGCCAAGATTGTGAACTTTGATTATCGAATTTTAATGCCCACCTATCTTGAACACATACAGGTGGATTTCAACTGGTCAGAAGATGAAGTTCTTTCCTGCGCTGAACAAGGAGTTACTGCTATCCCAATCAATACAGCGTGTCCCAACTTTCCCTGGCGTGCCGGAGCGGAAGGAGCATCAGGAATCGGTCTGCTAAATACTGACGGAAGTACTGCATTCTTACCAACGCTAAAAAAAGACGAAGATCCACTGCAATGTAGCGTCACATTGCTGAATGACATTATGCTGGATCATAAAGTGTTTTTTAGCACCGATGAGGGCTTAAAAGAGACAATCAACCTCACTCAGTACCACGCTGAGAAAAAAACCATGAATCTGGTCTGTGTTGAAAGGCTACCAGATGACATTCCTGCTGGCTGTCGATGAGTTTTTAGTGTTGCTAAGCAGCGTTATGGGTTTACCATAAGCACTATTGCTTAATATCACTCATTGAAGTTGTGCTATGACAGAAAGACTTTTTGTTTATGGAACCTTATGCCCCGGCCGCCCTAACGCCCACTTGCTGGAAAACATTGGCGGCAGTTTTTCTAAAGCAACTGTGCGCGGTACCCTGCACGACCAGGGCTGGGGAGCAACCATGGGCTACCCGGCGGTCAAATTAAATCCGGAGGGTGATATTGTAAACGGCTATGTTTTCCAATCTGATAAGTTGCAGCAACACTGGCCAACACTTGATGAATTTGAAGGTGAAGCATACAAAAGAATAGCGACTTCAGCGTTGTTGGAGAACGGGGAAACAGTATCAGCCTGGTTATACAGTTTAAACCCGGAAATTCAGATATAAACTATAATTTAACCCCTGACTAAACTATTGCCGACTTCCAATGAAAACCACCAATCTGACTGAAAACTTTGTCGTCGTGAATCCTCATCAGGAGGCTACGATTGAATTGGCCGATGCAGGGTTATACGAACGACTGGATAATCAATACCAACAGTTTAAAGGTCATAGTCTGGTTGCAATGCACTCATTTGAAAGTGACTGGCCCAGTTGGGAAATCCACCCAAAAGGCGACGAAATTGTGGTACTAATGTCAGGCGAAATTACTATGATATTAAAGGAGAATGTCGGTGACCGGGCGGTTACTTTACGTCGCTCAGGAGACTTTGTTATTGTGCCTCGTGGGGTATGGCATACCGCTAAAACAGTCCAAAAGTCTCAGCTACTCTTTATTACTCCGGGTGAAGGTACTGAAAATAAAGTGTTCTGATACGATTGCAGAAATTGCTGCCGCTTTCCTTAAAAATGCCAACGAGTAACGCGCCTAATTCACGCTCCCCTGGGTGCGCCTGCGTGTAAAATTGCACCTCAAAGGTCAATACGCTCTAATAATCACATTAAAATACATGTACTTTATTAAACTATTGAGGTTTCACCTACTTGTGTAGATGCCATGCGTAAATCAGACAAAAAACGAGATAATCAACTTCGGTCGGAATTGACAGAGGTGTGCGAAGCGGTATTAGAAGATATTGCCGGATTTCAATGGCTAACACATCTTGTAAACTATTCTGATTTCCCTAACAGCCTGAAAGTGATTTGTGTTTTTGATACCAATGAAAGCCTGGATAACTATTTACTGTCGGGCAAAAACGATTTTATCCAGTCGCTTATCCATTCTGAACTCCAGAAGTTAAACATCAATCTTAAACCGCTCAGAAATCATATTTTGTTTGATACAGAAGAAAATTGTAAGCAACAGCACGACGGTAATTGGGCAAAGCGACTGACTTAACCGTAATCACATTATTTAACCGCAAACATAATTTTAAAGAGACTGCACTTTTTCCAGTAATTCTTGATTAATGGTGTCGATACTTCTGATTGCACCCTGCTCTACGCATGGAATGCGACACCAATGATTCTTTTGATTAAGATACTGATACACCTGATAAACCTTTTCAAGATAGCCGTGGGCTGCTTCATGAATATCTTCTTTTTCATCGGTGTAACTGCGCTGCTTTTTCTTTAGTACCAGCTCTTTTGATACCGACAACGGCACATCGAGAAAAAAGGTAATATCAGGTTTTGGCAAACCATTGACTTGATATTCCAATTCTTCCAACCAGTCAATAAATGCTACGCGTTCATGCTCTGGAAACTTAGCCGCCTGATGGCCCATGTTTGATTCCACATAGCGGTCACAAATCACATAGTAGCCTGCATTCAGATCAGCGAGCAGGTTAGGCTTTTGTTCAAGTCGATCACTGGCAAACAACACCGATGCCAGTTTAGGGTGCACCTGATCGATGGAGCCAAATTCGCCGCGCAGGAAAGCCCCCACTTCACGCCCAAAAAAAGTTTGTTCATAAGCCGGAAAACTGTACATTTTTACTTTTTTGCCCAATTGATTGAGCTTTTCAATCAACAATTGACTTTGTGTACCCTTACCACTGCCATCAATACCTTCAATAGTGATTAGCTTTCCAGTCATGAATTTAACCTGTTTATACGCATTTGTTTGGTTTAACCAGGCGGTAAAGCACCTGATAAATTTCGAGGCGTAATAATGCCATTAACATTAAATTCTGTCAGTGTTAAATGCCGAAGTTTTAATTAAGTGCATAAAAAAGGGGCAGCTACCAAAGTAACCGCCCCAGCAAATACCCTTGCGCTAACGAGGGGTTTTATTACGGAGACACAAAAATGTGTTCGGAATATTCGCTATAACAATGGCATTCGGTGCCTCATCACAGCGGTAAATCTGATTTACAGCTCAGGTGCTTCCTCTTTGGCTTCGTCTGCCTTAGCTGTTTTTTTCAACAGTAACTCTTCGCGGAGACGGGTTTCAAGCTCGTTGGCAATATCCAGGTTGTCTTTCAAAAACTGCACAACGTTGGCTTTACCTTGTCCGATACGATTGCCGTTGTAGCTGTACCAGGAACCCGCTTTTTCAACCATTTTTTGCTGCACACCTAAATCAATCAGCTCGGCTTCTTTGCTGATCCCCTCACCGTACATAATTTGGAATTCACATTGTTTAAATGGTGGTGCAACTTTATTCTTCACCACTTTAACCCGGGTTTCGTTACCCACTACTTCATCGCCCACTTTAACCGAACCGATGCGACGAATGTCCAGACGTACAGAGGCGTAGAACTTCAATGCATTACCACCAGTGGTCGTCTCTGGGTTGCCAAACATCACCCCGATCTTCATACGGATCTGGTTAATGAAGATACATAATGTGTTAGATTTTTTGATATTGGCGGTTAACTTACGCAGTGCCTGCGACATCAAACGCGCCTGCAAACCAACGTGGGAGTCACCCATCTCACCTTCAATTTCAGCTTTCGGTGTCAGCGCTGCCACAGAGTCCACGATAACCACATCAACGGCGCCGGAGCGAACCAACATGTCACAAATTTCCAGCGCTTGCTCACCGGTGTCTGGCTGCGACACTAATAACTCTTCAACGTTTACACCCAACTTAGCAGCGTAAACCGGATCCAACGCATGTTCTGCATCTACGAATGCACAGGTTTTACCTTTCTTCTGTGCTTCTGCAATCACCTGCAGTGTTAGTGTGGTTTTACCGGATGATTCCGGACCATAGATTTCCACCACTCGGCCACAAGGCAATCCGCCTATACCCAATGCAATATCAATCGACAGTGACCCTGTTGAAATAGATTCAATATCCATCGCCAGGTTATCACCAAGGCGCATAATAGTACCTTTACCGAATTGTTTTTCTATTTGTCCAAGTGCCGCAGACAGTGCGCGTGATTTATTGTCGTCCATTGTGAACCCCTTTTTCATTATCGCCCTCAGATCACCGAGAGGCTGAAATTATCGATACCCGAACCGTTTACCAGTCAGAGTGTATTTTTTTCGTTAGCTTTAGGTAAGTATGATTGATGTTGCTATTGCAGGATTAGTACGCCGCCAGACAACTGTATACTCAACCAGTACTTACGAGCAAGTATACTGTATAACCATACAGTTACAATCATTATTTATAAATTTTTTATAAGTGCTTAAAAACTGGCGTTTTTTTAAGGTTCCAAGGTTGCACTGCCTGTAAAACAGGCGTTATTTTAGCGCCCTTAGCGATAACATACCAATCAGATTCAGCCGCACAGCTTAGCTGGCGAGATTTATTTTGCCAATCGTTCTGTTAACGTTTGCATCGCTACTTCTATGGTTTGCTCCCGCACCCGCGCCCTGTCGCCTGTAAATATTCTGGAGAACGCAAAATGTTCATCGCCGACAATAAAACCAAACCATACCAGCCCCACCGGCTTGTCCTGCGTGCCCCCTCCGGGACCTGCTACACCACTCACAGCCACCGACACATTTGCGTTCGCCGCTTTCAAAGCACCGAGCGACATTTGCTCTACAACCGGTTGTGAAACCGCGCCATGCTTATTAATGATTTGGGGGTCAACGGCGACGAGATCGGATTTAGCCTCATTACTGTAGGTAATGAAACCCCGGTGAAACCAATTTGAACTTCCAGAGGCACTGGTAATGGCGTATCCTATGCCTCCTCCGGTACAGGACTCGGCACAGGTAATCTGCCAGTTTTTGTCTGTGAGTAGCTCACCAAGTTGAGCCGAAAGTGTCAAAATCTGATCTGAAATCATCGAAACTTCTCAAAAATAAGTAAAAAATAAATATGTCGTCACCTGATTATAGTGAAGCCGCTCTGGCAAACCATACCCCGATGATGCAGCAGTATTTGCGCATCAAAGTCGAACATAAGGATATCCTGTTATTTTATCGCATGGGTGATTTTTATGAATTATTCTGGGATGACGCAAAACGCGCTGCGCAACTACTGGATATTTCCCTGACAGCCAGAGGTAAATCAGGTGGCAATGCCATCCCGATGGCAGGAGTTCCCTACCATGCTGTGGAAGGCTATCTGGCCAAGCTGGTAAAACTGGGTGAATCAGTGGCCATTTGCGAACAGGTTGGCGACCCGGCAACCAGTAAAGGCCCCGTTGAGCGCAAAGTTACCCGAATCATTACACCTGGCACAGTAACGGATGAAGCCCTGTTAGAAAACAGTGCCGAAAACCTGCTGGCGGCGGTGTCTTATCACAAACAAGAGATTGGTTTCGCTACACTAGACGTGAGCAGTGGCCGCTTTGTTATACGTCAATTGCAAAGCACTGAAGCACTTGAAGCCGAACTGGAAAAAGCCCGCCCGGCTGAAATCCTCTACCCCGATGACTTCCCTTATACCTGGCTGTTTGACCAAAATGCCGGACTACGCCGCAGGCCTGAATGGGAATTCGATCCGGCAACAGCGGTTAAACTACTCAACGAACAGTTTGGCACCCGTGAACTATCCGGTTTTGGCATCGAACAGGATAAATCGCAAATGGCATTGGCCGCAGCGGGGGCCATTTTACAATACGTCAAAGACACCCAGCGCAGTGCTCTACCTCATATTCGCGCCCTGAAGAAGCCTGAAGATGCTCACCTATTGCAACTGGATGCCACCACTATTCGCAATCTGGAACTCACTAAAAACCTGTCCGGTGGTGAGCACAACACGCTGTTTTCGGTTCTGAATCAAACAAAAACCCCGATGGGCAGTCGCCTGTTGCGCCGTTGGCTACATGAGCCAATGCGCTGCCGCAATGCGATACGCGCACGACACAATCTGGTAGAACAAATACAGCGGGTTGATTTTGTTCAGGTTCAGGAAAACCTGAAACTGGTAGGCGATCTGGAACGCATACTGTCCAGAATGGCGCTACGAAGTGCCCGACCCAGAGATTTTTCGCGCTTAATACAGGCTTTGCAGCAACTACCGGAAGTACACAGCTTTCTGGAAGAACTGGGTAATCCGGAAGCCTTATTGTTAAAAGACAACATTGGATTATTCTCAGAATTACACCAGCAACTGGATGATGCCATCGTAGACATGCCGCCCATGCTTATCCGCGATGGCGGCGTGATTAAACCCGGCTATAACAGTCAACTGGATGAATACCGTGCGCTGATGACAGGCGCCACTGACGTTCTGGAAAAAATAGAGAAACGGGAACAGTCAGAAACCGGTATCGCTAACCTGAAAGTGGCCTTCAATAAAGTGCATGGCTACTACATCGAAGTCAGTAAAGGTCAGTCGCATTTAGTGCCACCTGAATATGTGCGCCGTCAGACCCTGAAAAATTATGAGCGGTACATTATCCCCGAATTAAAGGAATACGAAGATAAAGTACTGTCCAGCCAGGCACTGGCACTGGCATTGGAAAAACAACTTTATGATCAACTCTTTGACAAGGTAATTCCAAACCTGGCAGCTTTGCAGGACACCGCTGAATCTGTCGCCCAACTGGATGTATTGGTTAACTTCGCGGAGCGGGCCGAAGTATTGAGTTATCACCAACCGGAAATGACCGATGACAACGAAATACATTTCCATCACGGTCGTCACCCCGTGGTAGAGACCATGGTGTCCAGCCCTTTTATCGCCAATCCAATCGCCATCACTGAAAACCGGAAAATGTTGATTGTGACAGGCCCCAACATGGGCGGTAAATCAACTTACATGAGGCAAACCGCGCTCATTGTATTAATGGCGCATATAGGCTGTTTTGTGCCGGCGGAGCAGGCGCGCATTGGTATTATTGATCGCATTTTCACCCGTATTGGCGCCTCAGACGACCTGGCGTCGGGTCGCTCTACCTTTATGGTGGAAATGACAGAAACGGCCAATATATTAAATAATGCCAGTAAACACAGTTTGGTTTTGATGGATGAAATCGGCCGGGGCACCAGTACTTACGATGGGTTATCTCTGGCCTGGGCAACGGCGGAATGGTTAGCCAGTAAGCTCAATAGTTATTGTTTGTTTGCCACTCACTACTTTGAATTAACGCAACTGGCAGACGATACGCCAGGGATCGTCAATGTGCACCTTGATGCGGTGGAATACGATGGCGGTATTCGCTTTATGCACGCAGTGCAGGAAGGCGCAGCCAACAAAAGTTATGGCTTGCAAGTAGCAGAACTGGCTGGCGTACCCAATTCGGTTATTCGTCGAGCAAAACAAAAACTGCAAACATTGGAAAGCACTACCCATGAGGGTGCAAACCTGCCAATGCCGGTGCAAAATGATTTTATCACCAGCACCAATCCGGCTCTGACCCTGCTACAAACGACTAACCCCGACGATTTAACGCCCCGGGAAGCACTGGACATTCTGTATAAACTGAAATCACTGGACGACTCCTGAGGGAGTCGTTTTAGTGGGACAGCAAATTTTTGTAAGGCACATCCAGTTTATCAAACAGGTTCATAATATTTTTTGCCAAAACCGGCTTGGTAAGAAAACTCACGGCCCCGGTGGCAATAGCCTCTTTTACATTTTGAGCAGTACTGTCTCCGGAACACATAACCACATTGGTAGCTGAATATTTATCGCGGATATGACGCAGTAACGACATGCCATCAACGCCAGGCATATTGATATCTAAAATCACCAGGCCGTACTTTTTAAGGCGTAATCTGTCGATTGCATCGTTGCAACTGCTGGATGTTTCAACCCTCGAAAACCCCAGTTTCATTAAAATAATGCGAATAAAGCTGCGAATTTGCTCATCATCATCCACAATCAAAATTTCAGTATTAAAATCTATCTGATCCTTTGCCACAAACTCTCACCTTCACCGTAACCTGTTTCGCGAATCGCTGTGTTTAAAGATAAGCAATAAATCTTCATTTCACAAAATTCCTTTGCCTACGGCATAATAATTACGCAATTAACCGATTTCTCAAAAAAGAATGTGCTTAACTCATTGTTTGCAAAGCCGCATTTCCGTATACTGTAGCGCCATCTGACAGTCTCTTTGAGCCTCCTCTTGGCGCTCAATTGTATCCTTTAGGTTTTACATGACGAATTATATTTTTGTAACTGGTGGTGTTGTATCATCACTTGGTAAAGGTATTGCTGCTGCATCACTGGCGGCGATATTAGAGGCACGGGGCCTGAAAGTGACCATGCTGAAACTGGATCCCTATATTAACGTTGATCCAGGCACCATGAGCCCAATTCAGCACGGCGAAGTGTTTGTTACTGACGATGGCGCTGAGACTGACCTGGATTTGGGTCACTACGAGCGATTCATTCGCACCCGCATGACTAAGCGCAACAACTTTACCACCGGTAAAGTATACGAAGAAGTACTGAAGCGAGAACGCCGTGGCGACTTCCTGGGTGCCACTATCCAGGTGATTCCTCATATTACCAATGAAATCAAGCGACGCATCGTTGAAGGTGCTGAAGGCGTTGATATCGCCATAGTAGAAATCGGTGGCACCGTGGGTGATATCGAATCACAACCTTTCATTGAAGCAATTCGTCAGTTGGGCACGGAAATTGGCCGCGAGCGTGCGCTGTATATGCACCTGACGTTAATTCCCTACATGAAAGCCTCTGGTGAAATCAAAACCAAACCAACACAGCACTCAGTAAAAGAGCTGCGCTCTGTGGGTATTCAGCCTGATTTATTAGTTTGTCGCTCAGAAGTTCCACTTCCAAGCAACGAACGCTCTAAAATTGCCCTGTTTACAAACGTCAATGAAAAAGCCGTCATCTCTTTGCGGGATGCCGACAGCATTTACAAAATCCCGGCCATGTTAAAAGCACAAAACATGGATGATATCGTAGTGAATCGCTTCGGCATTGAATGCCCGGAAGCCGATTTAAGCGAGTGGGAACAGGTGCTGTATGCCGAATCCAACCCTACAGGCGAAATTGTCATTGGCATGGTGGGCAAATATGTCGAACTACCCGATGCCTATAAGTCAGTAAACGAAGCCTTAAAACACGCTGGTTTAAAAAATCGCCTGAATGTGTCAATTAAATATATTGACTCCCAGGATGTCGAAACCAAAGGCGAAGCCGTACTTGCCGGCCTGGATGCGATATTGGTACCAGGTGGCTTTGGCGAACGCGGTATCGAAGGTAAAATTCGCACCGCACAATACGCCCGGGAAAACAAAGTTCCTTATCTGGGGATTTGTTTGGGTATGCAGGTAGCGTTAATTGAATTCGCCCGCAACGTGGCCGGTATGGAAAACGCCAACAGCACTGAGTTTGACACCGAAACCCCCTTCCCTGTGGTGGGCCTGATTACCGAATGGCAAGATGCCGCAGGCAGCACTGAGGTACGATCTGAAGAATCCGACCTGGGTGGTACTATGCGTTTGGGCAGCCAACTTTGCCACCTGGAGCCAGGCAGTAAAGTGCATGATTTATATGGTTCAGATACAATCTTCGAGCGTCACAGACATCGCTACGAAGTGAATAATAATTTATTACCGCGAATAAAAGCAGCTGGTCTGAAAGTGACAGGGTTGTCTACCGACAAACGCCTGGTGGAAATTATCGAAAACGATGATCACCCCTGGTTTGTGGCAGGACAATTTCACCCTGAATTCAACTCTACACCAAGGGACGGACACCCGCTATTCGAAGGATTTGTCGCAGCAGCGGGAAAATACAACAAAGACAATAATTAATCTGTAACAGATTTAAAGCCAGGCGTAGCCATATTTCATAGCGATATTGCTACGCTTTTGCTAGTTTATGCGGATTAATTGCGAACCCATTTTCAGGAACATATTTTTATGGCAAACATTACAAAGATTGTAGGTCGCGAAGTTTTAGACTCACGTGGCAACCCAACGGTTGAAGCAGACGTATTTCTCGAATCAGGAGCCTGGGGCCGCGCTTGTGCACCTTCAGGTGCTTCTACGGGTTCACGCGAAGCATTAGAATTAAGAGATGGCGACAAATCTCGCTATTTAGGTAAAGGCGTAACTAAAGCTGTTGCCGCAGTTAACAATGACATCCAACAAGCATTGCTGGGCAAAAATGCCCTTGAGCAAGCTGCGCTGGACAAAATCATGATTGAGCTGGACGGCACCGAAAACAAAGAAAAGCTGGGTGCCAATGCCATCCTGGCGGTTTCGCTTGCAGCCGCTAAAGCCGCAGCAATGGAAAAGAAAGTGCCACTTTATCAGCACATCGCTGACATCAACGGTACGCCAGGACAATACAGCATGCCAGTACCTATGATGAACATCATCAATGGTGGTGAGCACGCTGACAACAACGTTGATATTCAGGAATTCATGGTACAGCCTGTTGGCGCTGCTACCTTTAAAGAAGCCCTGCGTATGGGCGCAGAAATCTTCCACAGCCTGAAAAAAGTATTAAGTGGCAAAGGCCTGAATACTGCAGTCGGTGACGAAGGTGGTTTCGCTCCAAATCTGGCTTCAAACGAAGAAGCACTGGCAGTCATCGTTGAAGCTGTTGAAAACGCGGGTTATGTGATGAATAAAGACATCACTTTAGCACTGGATTGCGCCTCTTCTGAGTTCTACAGCGACGGCAGCTACAACTTAAGCGGTGAAGGCAAATCCTTCACGCCTTCAGCCTTTACGGACTACCTGGCTGAACTGAGCAACAAGTACCCTATCGTCTCCATCGAAGACGGTATGGACGAAAGCGACTGGGATGGCTGGGCTGAACTAACTCAAAAAATCGGTGATAAAGTTCAGTTGGTAGGTGACGACCTGTTTGTTACCAATACCAAAATCTTATCTCGCGGCATCGAGCAAGGCGTTGGTAACTCCATTTTGATTAAATTCAATCAAATCGGTTCATTAACTGAAACACTGGAAGCCATCAAAATGGCCAAAGACGCAGGCTTCACGGCAGTTATTTCACACCGTTCAGGTGAAACTGAAGATGCCACCATTGCCGACCTGGCTGTGGGCACCGCTGCAGGCCAAATCAAAACTGGCTCACTGTGTCGTTCTGACCGTGTTGCTAAGTACAACCAGTTATTGCGCATTGAAGAAGAACTGGGCAGTTCTGTTGCATACGCTGGTCGTTCGGCCATTAAAGGTCAATAAAACTGATAAGGTGTTGCCACTTCGGTGGCAACTCTGACAGACTCACACCATGTTTGACAGCAACGATATCCAAACCTCAATATTCCATGGCAGTGAGCAACAACTGGAATACGCCGAGCTGTGTACTGCACTGTTTGAATCAACCCTGTTGGATATCGCCAAACAAGATAATCTCGATACCGTCCGAATTCAGCGTAAGCTGGCCGGGCTGTCTTACCACGTAAAAAATGCCGCTTATAAACTGCTCACAACCGAAAACCCTATGGCGGTGGATATCCATAACGCCAGTTGGCAGTTAAAACAACCGCGTAAATGTCCAGGCAAGCAGTACCTTACACAAGAAGCCGTTGACTGGTATATGAAGCATTCCTGTTATGGCTTACCTGTGCCGGTATTACTGATGGATTATGAGCATATCTACCTGGAACTGGACTCCATTGATATCATGGACTTGCCCAACAAACGCATACACCTCAACAAAAACAAATGGATTTCGTTAGAAGCACAGGAAGAAACCCAACCCGTATTGCAAAACAAGCAGCAACAGTTGGTTATTCCGCAAAAACCGTCTAAAGCAACAATGACGTCTGCCTGCTGCGGCCATCGCTGGAGCCACAAAGGCATCACCCATCCTCGTAAACTTAGTCTCAGAGAGTTATTGCTTTCTACTACCATTCACTGGAAAAACTTCCGCTTTCCGGTTTAATGCTTTCCCATATAACTTTACTGATCTACGCGTTCTTAAATTATTACAATACATATGGAATAAATTTTTCCATTCGATAGTCAACACATCATACCGCTGTATAATTCAGAAAAATTTTATCACCTATCTATGAAAATGGAGTTTTCTAATGAAAAGACAATCCTGTTTGTTTCAGTGCCCCAAAAACAACAGCATGACAAAATATCTACTTTGTCAATTGGCGCTGGCAACAGTTTTTTTGTTTTCCACACATTCCTACAGCGCTGAACAACTCGGTACAGATATCGATATTTTAAGTACTGATTTTGGGAACAGTGAACAAGTGGAATACATTCAGGTGTGGTCATACTCAGAGGATGATTGGGGTGACCCTCAGTATAACGAATCAGCATTGATTACAACGTCCCCTTATTATCTAAAAAATGGGTTCACTGTTGAATTAGACCTCGTGCGCCTTAAATGTATTTTCTCAATTGAACAACGACTTGTTATTGATGGTCACGGCTTTTTATTGGGAGAAATAACGCATTTAGCGAATAAAGATGGTTGCTGGTTTAAATCGGATTATTTTAATGAAGAGTTTTTGGTATCAGATGCACAAATCCGCATCGCAATTGATAATGAAGGTGTAATCAGCTTTTCCCAGGGTAGCCAGGTCGCCATCACTTCCGACACAAAGTTAGATATGGACTTATTTGAAATTGCTTACCCTGCCGTGCAATTTGATCAAGGTAACCTTGCGGCATTCAGATTAAGCACACCGGCCAACAATTTGGGCGAAGAAGCAAAAAATTTAATTGGACAAAACTTTTTTGATAATTTTTACGCCCACCCAGCAGGGCTTGGTGTTAACCAAACTGCTTCAGATGAGTTCAGTCACAAAGTATGGACAATTGCATTTACTGATAAAGATTTGAGTCCGTATTACAACAGTCAACACTATATAACTCATTACAATACGAATTTTGTTTTTCACCCAAATAATAACAATCTAAATATTGTTGAGCAATTACAGGAAATCTGGACAGCTCAGGATGAGAATGTTGCTAACACCTATGTGATCAGAACTTGCCTGGAAGAGACTTGCCCAGCAATCAATGCTGATGATGTCGATTTTTATTATGGTCTAAAAAAGCCTTCTTATATAGAGCTATCGCAGTGGGAGCCGTTAGGGGTAACGCAAAACCAACAAAACGCATTTAGTTTCGAAATCCCTTATCTCTTCAGACTTATTTATGAACGCCAATATGCTCAGTCCATTGAGTTGATAATGCGTGAAGAGTACACACAGCAGGAGCAGACTTTATATTCTTTAGCATTGGAAGATCTTTTTCCGGAATGGGACGGTACTTACAGCAAGCTTGTTGAAATCAATTTACACAGTGATGACCCTATTCAGTTTTACCTGAAAGTGTGTAACACCGTCAATTGTTACGATTCAGCACTGAGCACTATATTTTCCGCCAAGATGGTTGACACTGACTCTGACGGTATTCCCGATTACGAAGATGCCGATATCGATAATGATGGTTACCCAAATGAACTAGATCCATTCCCGCTAGACGTGACTGAATGGAGTGATCTCGATGGAGATGGTCAGGGCGATAACTCTGATCCTGATATAGACGGAGATGGTGTTCAAAATGAAGCAGACGCTTTCCCTTTGGATTCCGGTGAGTGGATAGATACTGACAATGATGGTTTGGGAAATAACGCGGATCCAGATATCGATAATGATGGATTCTTAAATGAGGATGATCTATTCCCTCTTGATGCCAGCGAATGGACTGATTTAGACGGTGACGGCATCGGCGACAACTCCGATCCCGATGTGGATGGTGATGGCCTGGACAACGAGACAGACCCGGAACCCTACGAGTTTAATTTCAATGTTCGCCAGGATGACAGGGATTACGACGGTCTGTCAGATGATTTGGAGCTAGCTTTAGGCTTTGATCCCGAAGTAGCAAACAATCTGCGCCTTGACTCGGATTACGATGGGTTTAGCGACTTAGTTGAGTCATTAGTGGGTAGCGCCTTAAACGACAGTAATGAAACCCCCATTGAGTTGGGCTATTTAGAATCTTTCGAAAACGGCCTTCCAACATTGATAAACCTGACACAAGCTGAACAACTACATTCCACGGGCAGTGTGCAGGGTAACCTGAGTTACTGGCTGGAACTAAATAATGCCAATGAAGTGCAAGTTGAGGAAATTCAGTACCAGGGTCATATAGGTAATGGTTATTTAATTTTTAGCAGTTATAGCGACACGATAGATGAAGCATTAGACGTGGAATTAGCGGTGTACAATACGCACTGGGGGTTTAACAACGATGAGCAACAACACCGTGTTTATTTAGGTGATGGCGTTACCCTGTTTTTCCTGCCCGTTCGTAATGACAACTCAAAAACAACCAAACTCAAAATCAATCTTACAATTAGCCAGCCTACTGCTGTCGATATGTTCTATTTCCCTGTAAGCGAAGCTTGTCGCTTAAGTCAAAGAAATCCTGGCATGCCTGATTTCAATTGCGATGGTAAAGCCGATCCGGCACTGCAAAGAGGAAACTATGCTGATAGCTGGCTGTATAAAGATACCGACACGTTATTAAATGATGGCAACAGCATCACCAATGCCGGGAATGCCTTATTATTCAGTCACGGTGACTTTGATGGCGATGGCATCAGTGATGCCATATTGCGCACCAATGATATGCACTGGCGAATCGATTATTCCAGCTACGGTAAATCAGATACCGTCAGTTTTGGCCTGGATGTAAACGATATTCCAGTTATTGGTGACTATGATGGCGATGGGATCAGCGATATCGCGGTCAGACGACCTCGCACCGGCATGTGGTATGTTAAACGCTCCAGTGACAACGAAATTGGCCGTATTCGATTTGGACGTTTTAGTGATGATATCCCCGTCCCGGCTGATTATGATGGCGATGGTATTACTGATGTGGCAGTAAAACGGAAGTCAAATAGTACCTGGTATATACGCCAATCATCGAATGGCGAAACTCGTCGCGTAACCTTTGGTAAACAACCCGGTGATATTGAGGTCCCTGCGGATTATGATGGTGACGGCAAAGATGACATTGCCATTCGACGCCCTTATTTCGGAGAATGGATAGTATTACAATCATCAAATGGACAAATCGTTAAAACCCGTTTTGGTAGTCGCGAAAATGATATCCCGGCCCCTGCTGATTACGATGGCGATGGCAAAGCTGATTTCGCGATTAAACGCGTAGAAAATGGTATGTGGTATATCCTGAGGTCCACTGACAACGAAATTCAACATTTTCATTTCAGCACTGACCGATACGATATTCCGTTAACTGCTCCACCTATACTTCGATGGCAGGTTGCCAATGGCGACTATAGTTTCATGGATAGCAATTAGAGCTTATAAGGCCATCCCTGATGGCCTTTATCCTTCTGAATTTAGATAAGATTTACATTTATCTTCCAGCAATGTAAACCAGCGTTTTTTATAAAATGACTTGGGCTCTGACAGCATCAATTTACAAGACTGTTTATAATTTAGTGCGCTAACACCGAGTCTCTGTTGTTCCGCCAGAATTCGTTGCTCTGCGTTATTAAACCACGCAATTTGAGCATCATCAGCGCCACAAAAGAAGCTTCCCTGAGCATAATAACTTTCTGACGTTGCGGGTAAAAGGTTAACCCCCACCTCAACCAGTCCTCGATGTTTATTGGTATTCATACTTATCGCCCGAACAACAACACTGTCATGCGCGCATATTGATACTGCCCGGTCCTGAAAGAGCCGCTTTACTTCCTTAACAGACGAGCTTTTAGATATAGGAAATCGAAGTAAAACGACGTTTTCTTCACTATCGCTCTCCTCGGAATAATACAAACCGTCTGAATCTATCGATGAATTAGTCACACAAGAAGTGGATAGTAACAGCAGCACACACGCTGAAGTGAATCGCAAGGTAGTCCTTTTCATATACAGTCCTTTTTAAATTATCCAAGTAGCCAATAAAACTTCCGCAGAAAATCATACCTATAACCAGCAGAGTCTCAATAAAATTGTACTATTTGCCATGAATAACAGGGGAATTTAAAGAAGCGTCTGCCTCCTCGACTATAATTTGCTCAGTCTCGTAATCGTTGTCTTAAACAACTATAGTCATCTACTCCAATCCATTGCTAAAAATTTCGGTTCCCGGAGTTACAAAAAGAAAACCTGTCTCCAACAGCGTACTTTGTTTGCCATTGTGAAAATTTCTGCCAAACTCAATAAAACTACAACGTGGGAATCTAAAAATGCCGGTACCTACTCCGCGCCAACAACATGCCTATGACGCCAGGATTAATCAGGACGAAACCAGTGCTCAGCGTGAAAGAACTTATGCCAGAGCCAGAAGCGCCAGTGCCACCAGACATGATCAACGCTCTCGTGATCAAACTCTAACCGGCACAGAAAGAGCGAGAGAGCGTACGTTATTAATGGCATCCAGAGCAAATGAACAACGAGGATTGCAAAACGCCTCAAACTTTTCATTGTCTGCTCTGCAGCATGATAGCGCTCAGTTGAGGTTGCGTCGGCAGGATGACGCAAGATTCAACGACAGGCAACATGCGCATTTTACAGCAACGACGGCTGTCCCTTTGAATCAAAGACGACAAACAACTCACAATCGTGATGCCAGTGCATTAACTCAGCATCAACGCAAATTCAAAGCAGATGGTTCAACAAATTAACACTACAACATACGACACTAGGATGATTATCCTAGTTTTAATGGAAAACGTTGGCTAACACATGTTAAGTAACTATTTATTCATGCCATATAACCAAAAACATTCTAATTCCAGAGAAAAACATCGCTCTCAAGCTTGACCCAACGGGGTATAAACGTTACAAATACATCCATACAGACGTTGAGAACATTCAAACCAAAAAATGGCAATTAAGTTTACTTCACTCCTACTACTCCTTATGGCAGGCAAAACTGCACGGGTGAGTTGTAAGTAAACAACCAAAAGCATTCATGAAAAACCCGTGCACAGCACGGGTTTTTTTGTATATAGCACAGCAAATCAGGAGTTAACATGGACAATCAGGTAAAGATCTTCGATACCACCTTGCGTGATGGTGAACAGGCGTTGCCCGCCAGCCTAACGGTTAAGGATAAACTCCAGATTGCACTCGCCCTTGAGCGATTGGGTGTAGATATCATTGAAGCGGGATTTCCGGTTTCTTCGCCAGGCGACTTTCAGTCGGTACAAACCATTGCCCGGGAGATAAAAAACGCGACGGTATGTGGCTTATCTCGCGCGGTAATGCAAGATATCGATGCTTGTGGTGAGTCTCTGAGGGTAGCTGAACATTTTCGAATTCACACCTTTATTGCGACATCTTCGATTCATGTGGATTCAAAGTTAAGAAAGTCCAATGATGAAGTGGTAGAAATGGCCGTTGCAGCTATCAAACATGCCGGCAGATACACAGATGATATTGAATTTTCCTGCGAAGACGCCGGACGCACACACATTGATTACTTATGTCGTATGGTTGAAGCTGCTATCAATGCAGGTGCCACAACGGTTAACATCCCGGATACCGTTGGCTATACCACCCCTACAGAGTTTGGGGGCATCATTAACAACCTGTTTAATCGGGTACCCAATATCGACAAAGCCACAATCTCGGTGCATTGCCACAACGATTTAGGTTTGGCCGTTGCCAATTCGCTGGCTGCAGTAGAAAACGGCGCTCGTCAGGTCGAATGTACCATTAATGGTATTGGTGAGCGGGCTGGTAATGCCTCTCTGGAAGAAATCGCCATGATTTTAAAAACCAGAGAGCAATTGTTAGGACTGCAAACCAATATCAGAAGCACTGAGATTTCCAGAACCTCTAAGCTGGTCAGTCAGTTGTGTAACATGCCGGTACAGCCCAACAAAGCCATTGTGGGTACCAATGCCTTCAGCCACTCTTCTGGTATCCACCAGGATGGTGTATTAAAAGCGCAAAACACCTACGAAATCATGACCCCCGAATCGGTGGGCATCAACAAAAATAATCTGAACCTGACCTCGCGTTCTGGTCGTCATGTGATCAAACACAGAATGCACGAACTGGGTTACAAAGACAGTGATTTTGATTTAGACAAGTTGTATCAGTCTTTTTTGAAGCTGGCCGACAAAAAAGGTCAGGTTTTCGATTACGATTTAGAGGCACTGGTGTTCTTTGATCAAACCCGCCAGGACGAAGCCTACTACCAGTTAAATTATCTTCACGCCAACGCTGGTAAAAACATTGTGCCCAGTGCCACCGTTATTGTGGCGTTCGGCGACCAGGAAGTTACTGAATCCTCAACCGGCAACGGTCCGGTGGATGCAGCCTTTAATGCCATCATTAAAGCCACAGGCAGAGACAGCATAGAAATCGTTGATTTTAAGCTGGACTCCAAAGGTGAAGGTGCCGATGCACTGGCCCAGGTAAGTGTTATTGCTACCTACAACGGCCGTCGTTTTAGCGGTATTGGTTTGGCTACCGATATCGTCGAGGCCGGTGTCAAAGCCTTAATTTATGTAATGAACAATACGTATCTGGCGGATCAGATTGATCAACAGAAAAAACAAGTACAACGAATAGCAGGTGTATAACCATGTCAGGAAAACATATCGCAGTATTGGCCGGAGACGGAATTGGCCCCGAGGTCATGAACGAAGCCTTAAAAGTGTTGGAAACCATCAAGCATAAGTTTGATCTCAACATAACCACTGAACAATTTAATGTAGGCGGATACGCCATCGACCAGGACGGTCATGCCCTGCCTGACAAAACCCTGAAAGGTTGTGAAAATGCTGACGCCATTTTGTTTGGCTCTATTGGCGGCCCCAAATGGGATAACCTGCCGCTGGAACAGCGCCCGGAAAGAGCCGCATTACTGACTTTGCGCAGTCATTTTGGGTTATTCAGTAACCTGCGCCCTGCCCGTATTTATGAAGGCCTGGAATCCTTCTCACCGCTGCGCGCCGACATTGCTGCCAGCGGCTTTGATGTACTGGTTGTCAGAGAATTAACTGGTGGCATTTATTTCGGCCAACCCAAAGGTATGGAAGGCGAAGGTGAAGAACAATATGCCTTTGACACCATGCGCTATAGCCGAATGGAGATTCGTCGCATTGCCAAAATTGCTTTTGAAGCGGCGCAGAAACGCAGTAAAAAAGTTACTTCAGTAGACAAGGCCAACGTGTTAGTTTGCAGTCGCCTGTGGCGTGAAGTTACCGAGGAAGTCGCTAAAGACTATCCGGATGTCTCCCTGGAGCACATCTATATCGACAACGCTACCATGCAGTTAATTCGCTACCCTTCGGATTTTGATGTGTTGTTATGCTCTAACCTGTTCGGCGATATTATTTCTGATGAGTGCGCCATGATCACCGGTTCCATGGGTCTGTTGCCTTCTGCCAGTATCAATGCGGACGGATTTGGCATGTACGAGCCCGCCGGTGGTTCCGCACCGGATATCGCCGGTAAAGGTATAGCCAACCCTATCGCTCAGATATTGTCATTGTCCATGTTGTTGCGCTACAGCCTGAACGAGAACGACGCAGCGGACGCCATTGACAACGCGGTAGTAACCGCTCTGCAGTCACAGGTTTTAACCGCAGAATTATTGCCTGCCGACAAACGCCATGAAGCCAAAACCACCGCCCAGGTCGGTGATTTCATCGCCAATACCATTAAGGAGAGTCACTAATGGCGCAAACCTTGTACGAAAAAATCTGGCAACGTCACATTGTTGATCAGGTAGGCAACGACACTTTATTGTACATTGATCGTCATCTAATCCACGAAGTCACGTCACCACAGGCCTTTGCTGGCCTTGCGGAAAAAGGACGCAAAGTCAGACGCCCGGACAAAACGTTTGCCACTATGGATCACAGTATATCTACACGCTCCTTAGCGATAGATGCCTGTGGCCCGGCAAACCAGTTGCAATTGCAAACACTGATGAGCAACTGTGAAGCCAATGGCATAGAGTTATACCCTGTTGGCCATCACAAGCAAGGGATTGTGCATGTTATAGGGCCAGAATTAGGGCTTATCTTACCCGGTATGACAGTAGTTTGTGGGGATTCTCATACCGCCACCCACGGCGCCTTCGGTGCGTTAGCGTTTGGCATAGGCACGTCTCAGGTTGAGCATGTTCTGGCTACGCAAACCCTGAAACAAAGCAAAGCCAAAACCATGAAAGTGGATGTTCAGGGTCAATTGCCACCTGGCATTACGGCCAAAGACATTATTCTTGCCATCATCGGCAAAATTGGACACGCCGGGGCAACTGGTCATGTTATTGAATATGCAGGTAGTGCCATTGAAGCGCTGAGTATGGAAGAGCGCATGACCATCTGTAACATGAGCATTGAGGCAGGCGCTAAAGCCGGACTCATTGCACCGGATCAGATCACCATTGATTACATTAAAGGTCGCGACTATGCACCTAAAGCAGACAACTGGGAAGCCGCCATTGCAGACTGGGCAGAGCTGAAATCAGATCCTGACGCTCATTTCGATACGGTAGTGATACTAAAGGCCGAAGCGATTGAACCACAAGTCACCTGGGGCACCAACCCAGGTCAGGTCATCGGCATTAACAGTCCGATCCCTGGCCCCGACGACTTTAATGATTCGGTTGAAAAAGATTCCGCCACCAAAGCGTTAAAATACATGGGCATTCTGGCCGGCCAAAAGCTGTCTGAACTAGCCGTCAACAATGTATTTATTGGCTCCTGCACCAACAGCCGTATCGAAGATTTACGGGCTGCGGCTAAAGTCGCCAAACAAGGTAAAGTAGCGGCAAATGTCACCGCCATTGTGGTACCGGGCTCCGCTCAGGTAAAAATGCAGGCCGAAGCCGAAAAGCTGGATGAAATCTTTATTAATGCCGGTTTTGAATGGCGTCTGCCCGGCTGCTCAATGTGTCTGGGGATGAATGACGATATCTTACAACCGGGCGACCGTTGTGCATCTACCAGCAACCGCAATTTCGAAGGCCGCCAGGGACGAGGTGCCAGAACTCACCTTGTCAGTCCGGCAATGGCTGCGGCAGCCGCCCTGAATGGCAAATTTGTAGATGTCAGACAATATGGAGCAGAATAATATGAGCGGGATTACAGAATTTACCGGTACAGCTGTGCCACTGGACAGTGCTAACGTGGATACCGACCAGATTATACCAAAGCAGTTCCTGACCTCTGTCAGCCGAGCCGGATTTGGCAAACATCTGTTTCATGACTGGCGTTATCTGGACCTGGAAGAAAAGGAACCCAATCCAGATTTTGTACTGAACAAAGCAGAACACCAGGGTGCCAGTGTATTATTAGCCAGGGAAAATTTTGGCTGTGGCTCCAGCCGGGAACACGCCCCATGGGCCCTGACTGATTACGGCTTTAAAGTGGTTGTTGCCACCAGTTTTGCCGATATCTTTTACGGCAATTGCATGAACAATCAATTGCTGCCTGTCGCACTGCCAGGAGAGCAAATGGACCGTTTATTTGCTGCGGTTCAGGCGGACCCGGATTGCACGATTTCACTTAACCTGCCGGAGCAAACCCTGTCATGCAATGGCAATACCTTTAGCTTCGACATTGAAGCCCACCACAAGCAAAACCTGATCAAAGGTCTTGATGCTATTGGTCAAACCATGGAAAGTGAAACCGAAATAGCCAACTACGAATCCCACATTCCCGCCTGGTTAGCATAATTCAAACACAATCTTTTTCAGTATTATGCTAATGTGTCATTGCCAATATCCCTGATATTGGCAATACTTCTCGATTAATACCTGAACATTCGCATTTACCTGACAGATTGAATTGATAATATGCAGCAAAATCAAATCGCTATCGTTCCTATAGATCAACTCCTGCCAGGGATGTTTGTCAGCCGTGTGACCAAACAAAGTGGTCAACTGAAAGTCAAATCTCAAGGTCTGATAAAACGCCCTGAACTCATTGCCATGCTCAAGAAAAAAGGCATTCTGGAACTGGAAGTGGATTACAGTAAAAGTAATCTTGAGGAAATCGCCAAACATCAACCAGAACAAGCGCAGGAAACGGAATCAGTTGCAGACAAAGCACCGGAAAAGTCGCTTTCAGATTCACTAAACCAATCGCAAACCTTACACGATCAGGCAAAACAGGTTCATTGTAAGTTGCTCGACAAAGTGCGTAACGGCGAACAAACAAATATTGAAGAGATCCGCAAAGTCTCGTCAGAAATTATCGACAGTATTTTTGAAAACCCCAATGCATTATCTTGTGTCTCTTTAATTAAAGACGCCCCGGATTACATCTGGGAGCACAGCGTCAACAGCGCCATATACATGGGGGTTTTCGCCCGACACCTGGGATTCGACAAAGAACTGACCGAAGACCTTTGCCTGGGTGGTTTTCTGATGGATATTGGTATGGCTACCATTCCGGAAGAGCTATTGCAAAAAGGCGATAAATTCCACGCTGAAGATCAGGAAATGATTAAAATGCATGTGGATTTTGGGGTAGAGCTGGTTTCTCAGGAAGAAAACGTCTCCGACGTGGTGCTGAGCGTCATTCAGGATCATCATGAACGACTTGATGGTTCGGGATATCCGGAAGGTAAAAAAGGCGATCAGATAAACACCTACGGCCGCATGGCCGCGATCATCGACAGCTATGACGCCATGACCAGTGATCGTCCCTATCGCAAAGGCTATACACCAACTGCAGCGCTAAAAAAGTTGTTATCCGATACCTCCGGAAAATACGACCAATCACTGGTACAGCAATTCATTCGATGTATTGGTGTGCACCCGGTTGGTTCATTGGTCAAACTGAAAAGTGGCAAATTAGGAATCATTGTCAAAGCCAACAAAGACGAGCCTATTAAACCATTGGTCATGTGCTTTTACAGTGTCACCAGTGGCGCCCATACTGAGTTAAAGCGAGTCGATCTGGCAAAAGTAGCAGATGAGATTGAGTGCACCGTCAGACCCAATGAATTTAAAATTAACCTGACCAAATTCTTCCGGGATATTTTTCTGGGTGCCATTTAAGGATGTAGTCGCTGTTTAGCGACAACATCCTGAACATTGCTGATTACTGTTTTCTGGTGGCTCTTAGCATCCACGCGGTTTTTTCGTGAATTCGCATACGATCAGACACCAACGCCGAGGTAGATTCATCATCTGCCGCCTGAGAAAGCGCCAGGACTTCTCTGGCAGTTCTCACCACCTGCTCATGTCCCCGAGTCAGAATATCCACCATATTACCGGCTTCCGGTACACCATCCACTTCGTCTATCGAGCTCAGTTGCGCAAATTCTTTGTATGTCCCAGGTGCCGGTACATCCAAAGTTCGAATGCGTTCAGCGATATCGTCTACAGCTACTGCCAGTTCGGTATAATGCTCTTCAAACATCAAATGCAACTCACGAAACTGCGGTCCGGTAACATTCCAGTGGAAATTATGGGTTTGCAAATACAGCGTGTATGAGTCGGCCAGTAAACGCTTCAGGCCATCGGCAATTTTCAAACGATTTTGCTCACTGATACCTATATCAATCGGCGTCATTACTTTCTCCTTCTGAGGTTTAAACTTGACGTTTCAGATAGTGTATTGGGGCAAGGTCAGCAAAGACAAGGTAAAAATCAGGAACAGGTAAAAAAGAAAACGCTACAGCGCTTGTTCCGGAACAGAACAAGCCGTGTTATCGGAAAGCTCAAAAGTGTGCGGGCATTTCCAGCTCTTTGCGGGCGACATTCATATCGGTGTAAAATTTCAAAATAGATTCGGTGGCGCTTTGCTCTAACTCAACAGAGCCAGAACTGTCGATCATCCAAAACCATAAACGCAAAATGTTTGAGGGTACAACTCTTGATCCCATCAGATTCACTCACAAATAAAAACCTACCTGTGAGACGTATCGGCTGCCCTTTAAAAAAACTTTAATAAAATTTTCAAACAATCACTCAGAAGCTGTTGAAGGTGAGGAATGACTGAGAGGAAATCCGCAAAAATGAAGCTCAGAACAATAATTCATAAGCTTCTTCATCTTCACGCAGTGATACAAAGCCATTTTCAGAGACTTTTGCCTGGGCAATCGCGCCTGAATAGATCCGCAACTGTCGCTCTGTCATAAATTCGGCCAAAATGACCGTTTTAAAAATCAATAATGCCTGTGCCTTTTCGCAGGTCACAATGAATACTTTGTCAGGAAACACCAGGTGTAGCGTCTGTCCCTCTTCAAACTGAGTCAGGGCAAATTTTATCTGAACCAACACTTCTGCCAGAGAATGTGCCGTCAGGTTGAGTGCGGCTTTAAGCCCGGATAACTCTGCCCGTTGAATTAAACGAGTGAAAAAGTGCTCATGCAGCATTAAATCGCGGGTTACCTGTACCTCAAGAATGTCGCTCAGATCACCTTTGACTAACTTTTTTGAATCCAGCGTGGTTTGCTGAACTAATAGCAGCTTTCCGATGCCGTCTTCTTCAATTGCTTTGGGTTCGATATAAAAGAACGTATGGTGAAAGTGCCAGGGGTGACGGGTGGGCTTGCGATACTCAAAAATAGTGATGCCAGCATGAGCCTGACGAAAATCCGTTAAAAACTGTTGTACGTGCTTTTTAGAGCCGAACTCGTGCTGAGCTTTATAAAAGCGTTCAACGTTGTTTTTTGCCTTGCGCATATCCCGTAAAAAATATGCTCTGGCTTCACTCTCTTGCAAACCAAAACCCCTTTGATTAGCGCCATGTTACCATTCGGATAAAGCCCGCATACTGAACTGGTGCCCTTCAAACACTAAGATCACATGCTGTGGTTCAATGCGTTCAATAAATAACTTGTCATCAAGCCATTCCCCCTCGCCCATTTCGATACCGTTTAACTTCACCCAACGGTCATTGGGATTAGAGGCATACATATGTGCTGAAAAAGACATACTGGGCAAGCGCGTCATTATGCGGGCTGGCAACTGGTCAACCCGCTGAATGTCAGTGGAATTATAGGTGTTTTCTGCACGACCATATTCCAGGGTTTCACCGTCATCCGCTAACGTTGGCGACGACTCTTTTTCCAAATCCGCCATCGCCGCTTCAAAACGTTTCATCAACTCTGGTGACACTGCAGAACTCGCCGCCGCTGGTGCTGCCTCTGTCACCGCAACAGTCTCTTCTGTATCGGCTGATGATGGCACATTTTGAGAGGCAAGATTGCGAGAAACAGATTCACTGACATTTTGCGCCGCCGTCTCTTCCTGCGTCTTATCCGTCGTTTCCGGTTCAACTGCGGCTACAATACTGCCAGGTTGAGTTTGCGCCGTATTGTCAGCCACAGTGTCTTTTACCGGTACGGATTGTGCCGGATTCTGAGGTTTATCAGCCACCAAAGTGGCAGTATCCTGCACCGGTTCTAAGACGCTAACTGGGCTACTGCTCTTATTCGCGAAGCCACTGGCAAACCAGCCGGTGAAAAATCCGACAAAGACCACCAATGCCGCTATCCCAACCTGAGTGCCATAATATCGCCAGGCCGAGGGAACTTTTTGCAAAGAAGGCATAAACAGGCTGCGATTAAACTGCTCGGTTAACTGATTATCTGCATCCTGGCGTGGCGATTCTTCATTGGCCTGCATCACAAACTGTGTTTGCGAAACGTGGTGGGTATCTTCGATTTCCAGTTCTACGGTTTTTTCCGGATCAATCGCAACCGAGACAACCCCCATTTCTGCCAGCCCCTGAACCATTTCCTGGCTGGTTACCAGACCTGTTTTTTTGATCCTGACCGGGCCATTTTGCTCAATAATGCCCAGGATAAACATGCCAGGCTGCAGCGCCTGAATACCAATTTGTTTAGCCATACCAACTCCCCATGGCAAAACCCAACGTCGTGCTTAACAGAAACAGCAACACCAGCATTAAGGTTTGCTGTTTACCCTGACGCTGTTTAACCACATCCTCACCTAAGATTTGCTGAGCCGCAGCCACCAAAATGTGCCGCTTAACCGATAGCATTTGTTTGCTGGCCGTAATGGTCAAAGCTCTGTCGCACAATAAATTGATGACCCGGGGGATCCCCCCTGTAATTTGATAGGCTGCCTGCAATGCGCCGTGGCTAAATACCCCACGATCACCATTGGCTACCTGTAATCTGTGGGCAACATACTCCTTTACCTCGCCAGACGTCAGCGGTAATAAGTGATAACGGGCAGTGATGCGCTGTGCCAACTGGCGTAACTCATTGCGTTTTAACAACTGTTGCAACTCTGGTTGCCCAATTAACACAACCTTCATCAGCTTTTCACGGTTGGTTTCCAGGTTGGTTAACAATCGCAATTGCTCAAGTACTTCCGGCATCAGGTGTTGCGCTTCATCAATGATAAGAATGGTATTCTTATTGTTTTGGTGATTATCACTTAATTTTTTTAGTATCAAATCAGTAAAGTACTTCAGACTGGAAAGCTGGCGCTCGTATTCAATGCCAAGTTCATCACAAATTGTCGCCAGCAGTTCAATGGCAGACAAGGTTGGATTTAATATCATTGCGACCTGGGTTGTTGCCGGTAAATCCTGCAACAGTTTACGCGCTACGGTGGTTTTACCTGTACCCACTTCCCCGGTGAGCATCACAAAACCGCCACTTTCTCTCAGCCCAAAAGTCAGGTGTGCCAGGGCCTCTCTGTGTCTGGGGCTCATAAACAAATATTCGGGGTTTGGTGCTATAGAAAAGGGATTATCCTTTAACCCAAAGTAATTCAGATACATATCTGCTTGTCCGGTTTCCACTGAATCAAATCATTCTGGTTGGCTATCCTGACGATTTGTGTTTATTAAGTCAAAACATCAAAAGTAAAAATTCACATTTTCCGGCATAATAAACCTTAATCATGAATCTGCGATGAAGAAAACGTAAAAATAATGCAAGTGTATTTGGTGGGCGGTGCTGTACGCGACAAACTCCTGGGTCGCCAGGTAAAAGACCGAGACTGGGTAGTCACAGGAGCGACTTCCAGGGAGATGTTACAGGCGGGCTATCAACAGGTTGGCAAAGATTTCCCGGTATTCTTACACCCAAAAAGTAAAGAAGAGTATGCCCTCGCCCGCAAAGAAAAAAAATCGGGCGAAGGCTATACGGGCTTTGACACTGATACCTCCTCCAGCGTGACCTTAGCGGATGATCTCATCCGTCGTGATTTAACTGTCAACGCAATGGCTGAAGATGAGCACGGTGTTCTCATCGACCCTTATGGTGGTCAGAAAGATTTAGAACAGCGAATCCTGCGCCATGTCTCTGATGCCTTTATTGAAGATCCATTAAGAGTGCTCAGAGTGGCCCGATTTGCGGCGCGTTATGCCGGGTACGGGTTCAAAATAGCCCCGGAAACCCTGGCACTGATGACCGAAATTACACAAAGCCATGAACTGAAAACACTCTCTGCAGAACGGGTATGGGTTGAGACGGCCAAAGCACTGTCAGAACCTAACCCAGAGGTTTATTTTGAGACCCTGCGCAGTTGCAACGGCTTGCAAGACTGGTTCCCGGAACTGGATGCGCTGTGGGGCGTGCCTAACCCTGAAAAATGGCATCCTGAGGTAGATACAGGTGTCCATGTCATGATGGTTTTACAACAAGCTGCCATGTTGAGTGAGCGTATTCCCGTGCGTTTTGCCGCATTGTTGCATGATTTAGGAAAAGGGCTCACCAGACCACAATTCTGGCCCAGTCATCATGGACATGAAAAAGCCGGGCTGCCACTGGTTGAACAATTATGCCAACGTATTAAAGCCCCTAAACTGGAAACGGACCTGGCAAAATTAACCTGTGAACATCACGGCAAAGTCCACAAAGCCTTTGAATTAAGGCCGCAAACCATCATTAAATTGTTTGATAGTGTCGATGCCTGGCGCAAGCCTGACCGCTTTCAGGATATGTTGCTTGCCTGTGAGGCCGATGCCAAAGGACGTACCGGCTTTGAACATCGCCCCTATCCTCAGGCGCCTTACCTGCTAACTTGCCTCAACGCGGCGCTGCAGGTCAATGTGCAAAATATCATTGCGGACGGATTTAAAGGTGCGGCAATAAAGCAGGAACTCAGCGAGCGACGTTGCCAAATTGTTGCACAGGTTAAGGCTGAGCAAAGCATTCGTTAAAATAACGTAAATACCATTTCAAGTAATTTTAATTCAATATTTTAGAACTTAATCATCTATTTTTACCGCTAATCTTTTGCATTTAATTTATATACCATTCGGTACATAATGAATTTGAATGGTATTTCACAATGCACAACGTTTTTTTAGCAACCCTGATGTTGATTACTGCAGCGGTTTTTCCGGCAAGTGCGCAACAGTGGCATTTAGAGGACAATTACGATCAGGCTATTTCTATTGAGTACCTTCATGGAGAAGGCAATTTAAAAGGCTTGCGTCTCGGATACCGGCCTGTGGTTACCCAAATTGACAGCTTCAGGTGGTTGGGCACCCTGGACGTGTACTGGGAATTTAGTCTTAATTTTTGGGAATTTGGCGATCCGGTGCGTCATGAAAGTAACTTTGCTTTCGCTATTTCCCCGGTATTTAGTAAAGAGTTTGCCCGGATTTACGACAAGTACCCGGTCAAATGGGAATTTGGTATTGGCGTTTCCCTGGTGGAAGATACCCGTTTTGCCGGAAAAGATATTGGCTCACATTACCAGTTTGAAGATCGACTTGGCATCATCTTCGAATTTGGGGAAAACTTGCGGGAATCTGTCGCCTTGCGTTACATGCATTACTCTAATGGCGGTCTGAATGATAACAACCCTGGTATGGATTTCGCGAATATCGCTTATACCTGGCACTTTTAATCGAACATAGCCCTGCAAAACAGGTATAATCCGGCAAAAATTTAATGGGTTAATGCATGTTTGAAGATTTACAGCTGGACGACGAGCTTTGCCGTGCCGTCGCAGAAATGGGGTTTAGTAAACCCACCAGTATTCAGATGGAAGCCATTCCGGCGGCACTGGACGGCAAGGACGTTTTAGCCAGTGCACCTACCGGAACCGGGAAAACCGCCGCTTTTGTTTTGCCCGCATGCCAATATTTACTGGATTATCCGGCGAAAAAACCACACGGTC
The DNA here is from genome assembly GCF_055755215.1 of Planctobacterium sp. R6. Lineage (NCBI taxonomy): Bacteria > Pseudomonadati > Pseudomonadota > Gammaproteobacteria > Alteromonadales > Alteromonadaceae > Planctobacterium > Planctobacterium sp. R6. The sequence goes on along the minus strand of NZ_JBVTQY010000019.1, from coordinate 27,189 downwards.
CCCGTATTCTGATCCTGACGCCAACACGTGAGCTGGCACTGCAGGTGCATGAACAAACGCAAAAAATAGCCACCTACACCGATATTACGTCCGGTACAATTATTGGTGGCATTAATTACGGCTCAGACCTGGACTTACTGGAAAGTAATGTTGATATCGTCATAGCGACACCGGGCAGACTGTTTGAGCATATCGAGCGTGAAGCCTTTGATTGTCGGGAACTGGAATGGATAATTCTGGATGAAGCAGATCGCATGCTCGACATGGGTTTTGGCTCAGTGGTCAGTCAAATCTGTGCTGAAGCCCGCTGGCGCAAACAAACCCATTTATTCTCTGCAACGTTAGACAGCAAAGACGTCGAGCGCTTTGCTTTAACCGTACTCAATGATCCGGTTTCAGTGGAAACAACACCTTCGCGCAAAGAGCGCCCTAAAATTCTGCAATGGATCCATTTTGCCGATACGTTGGAGCACAAACGTCAGTTGCTGTTGCACTATTTGCAAAGTGACGAGGTTAACCGTTGCGTCGTGTTCATCAAAACCCGTGAACGTCTGGCAGAGCTGGCTGAATGGTTGCAAACACAAAATGTACGTTATGTATTTTTGCAAGGTGAAATGCCGCAAGACAGACGAATCAAAGCCATCGCCGCCTTTAAAAATGGTGACAGCCCGATTATGTTAGCCACCGATGTGGCCGCCAGAGGCATTGATATACCCGATGTCAGTCACGTTATCAATTATGACTTGCCCCGCTCTGCCGATGTCTACGTACACCGCATTGGCCGTACCGGCCGTTCCGGCAAAAAAGGCAATGCGATATCCCTGGTGGAAGCGCACGAAATGGAAATGATGGGCAAGATCAGCCGCTTCACCGGTGACATTATCAAAGCCCAGAAAGTAAAAGGCCTGGAGCCAAAACACAAAGTAGCCAAAGTCGCGCCTAAAAAGCCCAAAAAGAAAAAGACGGCAACAAAGAAAAACAGCAAAGCAAAAGCGAAGAAATAGGACCATTGATGCCACAAGAATTTGTATTAGCTACCGGGAACCCGGGCAAAGTAAAAGAACTGGCAGAAGTGTTGTCACCCTTTGATATTGTTCTGCGACCACAATCAGATTTTAATGTATCGTCAGTTGCAGAGACCGGTAAAACATTTGTAGAAAATGCCATTATCAAAGCCCGTCATGCCGCCTCAGAAACGGGTCTGGCGGCGATTGCAGACGATTCGGGTTTGGCCGTAGACGCCCTCGGCGGAGCGCCGGGCATATACTCTGCAAGGTTTGCTGGTGAAAACGCCAGCGACAGCGACAACATTGACAAGCTGCTCAAGACCCTGGCTGAGCGCCCAGATGCGCAACGAGGTGCACAGTTTCACTGCTGCCTGGTGTTTATGCGAAGCGCTGACGATCCGACACCGGTGATAGCACAAGGTATCTGGCGCGGCGAGATTTTAGCGCAACCAACCGGTAAAGATGGATTTGGTTATGACCCGGTATTCTGGGTAGAAGAACAAAAACGCAGTGCGGCACAAATGAGCAAAGCGGAAAAAAACAAAATCAGCCATCGCGGTGCCGCCATTCAGTTACTATTACCCCAGTTAATTGACGCGGGTGTATTAGTTCAGCAACCTTAGTCAGAAAGCCCAGTCCGTGCCACCATTATCACTTTACATTCACATTCCCTGGTGTGTTCAGAAATGCCCCTATTGTGATTTCAATTCCCATGGCATTAAACAGGGTCAGTCACACGCGGATTTACCGGAACAGGAATATATCATGCACCTGTTGCAAGACCTGCAACAGGATATCGCGGCTTATTTAGATCTGAATAAAACACCCCGGGAAATCCACAGTATTTTTATCGGCGGTGGAACGCCCAGTTTATTTTCGGCAAAAGGCATTGCAGATATTCTGCAAGGTGTGCAACAACAGATCCCATTTGCTCAGGATATTGAAATTACTCTGGAAGCCAACCCGGGTACCGTAGAAGCCGAGCGTTTTAAGGGCTACGTCGAAGCTGGTGTCAATCGGATTTCGATTGGTGTACAGAGTTTTGATAATCAGAAACTCGCCCGACTAGGACGTATCCATGACAGCCAGGAGGCAGTGAAAGCAGCGGGTATCGCCCAAAGTGTGGGATTGAACTCCTTTAATATTGATATTATGCACGGATTGCCTGAACAGTCATTGCAGGATGCGTTAAGTGACCTACAGCAAGCGATTGCATTAAACCCTCCCCATTTGTCCTGGTATCAGCTTACCATAGAGCCAAATACGCTGTTTTACTCCAAACCACCGGCTTTACCGGAAGACGAAATTCTCTGGGATATTCAGGAACAGGGGGATGCTTTATTGCGGGCTGCTGGCTATCAGCAATATGAAATATCCGCCTACAGTAAAGCTGGTCAACAATGTCAGCATAATCTTAATTACTGGCGCTTCGGCGACTATCTGGGTATAGGCTGCGGTGCACATGGTAAGGTTACCTTAGCAGACAATCGCATTGTGCGTACTGCGAAAGTAAAGCATCCAAAAGGCTATATGGATTTAACCCGCAATAAATTATTCGAAGAAACCCAGGTACAAGCCGATGATCTGGGTTTTGAATACTTTATGAACCGCTTTCGCTTGCTGGAACCTTGTCCCAAAGAAGAATTAGAACAGCGCACCGGATTGTCGTCAGACAGCAAAGTCATAGCATCGCGTTTGGCAGTAGCACTGCAAAAAGGATTGCTAACGGAAACCACCCATCACTGGCAGGTTTCCGAATTAGGTAAACGCTATCTCAATGAACTACTGAGTTTATTCTTAGAGTGAACTTATTTTTGCAATAAGTCCGCCATAAATATTAGAGTACACCCGCCTCTTGCAATTGATATCGTGCAACGTCAATGCGCTTTTGCTGAATTTCGCTGAAGCGCTTGCCGTCCATATTCAGGGCGAAGTAATACACCTCTTCGCCCCGGTCAACGATACCCACATACCAGCCCAGCACTATGTCTTTTGCGACAGGCCCGCCACCGGTTTTAGCATAAAGTGTGTATTTCTCTGTTTGCTCCACTAACATCACCTGTTTAAACAGGGCTAAGGCAGATTCCGAAACCGGCAATTGTCCGCTATACATACGTTGTAAAAACTCTACCTGTTGCATAGCAGAAATCTTAAGACTACCGTTCAACCAAAAACTATCCAGGCCGGAAGAAATATCCTGGTTCCCATAACCGAACTGCTCTATATAGTGCTGCATTCGTGGCACACCAATTTGCGTAGCGATGGCCTGATAAACAGGCAGTGCCGACTTTTGAAAAGCAGTCCGGATATTCAAAGGGGTTTTGTGCCACACTTCCGGCCACCAGTCTTTTATTGGGTAGGTATTGGTATCAAAGCTAAGCAGTTGTGAGCTATCCTCTACAACGCCGGTTTCCAATGCGATGAGTGTGTTAGGGATTTTAAACGTTGAATACGGCGTGAAGGCCTGATTAACACGTTCATTATTGATAATGGTTATTGATTTCCCGGACTGCTCTTTGAGCACAAAAGCACAATCTCGAGCACAAAGACTGGCCGCATTGGCAACGCTGAAAAAACTCCATAAAAATACCCCTAAAATCGCTGTTTTCACGCTGCCTTCCTGTCACTAAATACAATTTGCTAAAGTGTCGGTATTAAAACACAAGATAAAAAATCAATTGGAGCCTGATTAGTAAGAATTTGTGAATCTGAACAGTGATTTACACCAGCTCCATTGCCATCGCACTATCAAGGTAGGCGATATCTTCTTCAGATAATGCGCGATAGAAATTGGCGATAGCCCAAACCGCGTCTACGATTTTCCATTTCGCAATACCACCTACACCAGCCAGAACCAGTTTAAAAACCTCCATTAATAAAGAGAGCAAAATGCAACCGGCACGAAACATAGTGACCTTGTGCTGAATTTTGTCAGTGGCTTGCTGCAACGTTGCCTCAGTGCAGTCAGGGGCTGCTAAAAAACCAATATCAAAATCACTGTCTCTGACCACCACTAAAGTTTCTTCGTTTACCCAGATCTTTTGTGTAACCCACCAGGCAGTCGCACAAAAAATATCAATCACCCGATTAAAATAAGCCAGACCTTTGCTGGCAATTGCCTGCACCATACGTACAACCCGCTGCACGGCTTCAGTGACCGCCTGAAATATTGATTTAACCTTGTCCCACAACCAACGTGACAGGCGCTTAACTCCGTCTAAAACGGTAGCAAAAAAATGTCGATCCTGTTGCCAGACTTGCGTCGTTTTATGCTCTGGTTTTAGTTTCAAATATTCTTCCTGCAACCGGTTTTGTTGCTCTAACTCGTCGGGTTGCGGCAACGCTCCCAACACAGCTGCACAATGAATAGTATGCAATGCCATACTGGCCAGGGTCAGGTGTTTTTGTTTAATGTCTTTTGCAATACGAAGCGGTGTCACTACCTTGCGATCAAGGCGCAGGCCCGGTGGTAGGTCATCCGCGGAAATCGCCGAAAACAGATGATGGCTATCACGCCAAAATGCCATCTGCCTTCGCAATCCCGGACCAATCAGCTGTGTGCCAAATCCCCCCATAGGGGTAAAGGCCGGGCTATAAAAATGATACCTGATAGTATCACCCGGCATAAATACACCCTCATCTGCAGACTTACCCAATGCGTAACCCTGTAACCAAAGCTCAACGCGGGACTGCGCCAACATAACCCTCAAGGCTAATGACTGCCGTTGCGTGTCGTTCAAATCAGGCAGTGCCTGTAGAGGCAACGTCTCCCAATGAGGGTCAAGATAGACCCGGTCAAAACGGTTTTTTAGCTGTAAACGATGGGCCGACAAATGCCGGGTCAAACCTTCTACGTCAAACAACCAGTTTACCAATTCATAGTCGGAACTTAGCGTAGTAGCTGGTACGTCAAAGGCTCTCAATACGGCTGACCACAGTTGCAACCCTTGTTTAATGTATTGTTCAAGCTGTTGATGCGCGAATTCAGGCGCGGCATTGTCGAAGAGTCTCGGCATTTCACCCGGTAAAACCGCCATAGCATAAAGACGCTGGAAGATTGCCCGGTTGATAAAATCCCGGTTTTGATGTTTAAACCAAAACGCAATGTGTGTGGGTTCTTCAAAAGTAAAGACTTGCTGAATTACCTGAAAGGTCTTAGCGCCAAACCAGCGATCGACTTTTAATCCGGCTTCCCGTTGCAAACTGACCAGCGCCGATGCAAATTCACTTTGCCATTGCTGTAACGGTTGTATACTAGCGGCGCGATACTGAGTCAGCGCCAGTTGATAGGCTTGCCACTGCTCGCCAGACAGATACTGCAGGCGGTACAAGCGTTCGCATATTACTTCACCTACCGGCTCAGTTAACAGTGCCAGATTATTGTTTTGACCCTGAATGGGTGTACCCAAAACTTTTGCAGATATTGCCTGCTGCACCTGTTGCTGATGCTTAACAATACTGTCGAATGATCCGTTGACATCCATATACAAGTCCCTATGCCGTTAGTCTGGATTGCATAAACAATCTGGCCGATGTGATGTCTGAAGTAGGTTGCCCCTGCATCTGCAGTGGCAATTTTATCGCATCACAAGCAAACAAGGCGTTCAGGAGACAATCTTTTTTATCAGATTCAGAATTCCTTCCCGGGTCTCTCTGCCTGCGGTTACCGCCTGATTGTGGGCCTTTTCAATATCGTCGCTAATCTGCTCATCACGATACAATACCGCATCACCATCAATTTTATGGACATTCATCGCTTTTAACGTGATTTTACTTTCGGGATCGGCTGTCACATTAGCGTTGCCAATGGCATAGGTAAACAACCTGTCTAAATCAATATTACTGAGGCTGGGCGTATCACCGTCAGCTACGGTTTGCGAATTTTGAAACATTATCGACAAATTGCCGGTATAGGTGGTTACCGTCAGCGAGGAGAAATCTGCAGCGGTATCTTTGAGGTTATTGAGCGCTTCTGAGAGTTTTGACATGGTGTTTTCCTTTACCTAATGAGAATAGTCGGTATAAAGAATAGACCATAATTTTATCCATACAAGTCGTACAGCAGTATTCACGCAGATGACTAACGACTACCCCTGGCCCACCACAATAACGTCAATCTTACTGAGCTGGGATATTTCTTTTCTGAGCTCATTTTCCACCCGATCAAGATAGCCCATTTTATTGCAGAACCACTGCGCCTTTTTGCGCAGGCTATCTGCTTTAGGACCGACGGTGCGCTCTATTTCATTTCCCATCACTTCCAGGCGCTGGGACAATTCTTCCATGCGCAACTCCATTTTCTCATCATTGCCAGGAGTTAACCCACCAATAGCTGACAATACGCCGCCCAATGAGGTATTAATGGCTTCTTCTATTTGCGCTTCCAGTTCCTGATCGACAAGATCATCCACATTCTCCAGGCTCCCCGGACCAATATAATAGTTGCCATGGCTGTGAATAAATTTCTTTTTAACCTTTTCTTTTACCCTGTCCAGCGCCGAGGTGAGTTTATCAAAACTCTTGTGGTCAGTGCCCACCAGGCCAACATACACATGCTCCACAGTCTCAATAGCTAAATCCACCCCTTCGGTGGCCAATATAATCATTTTAGGTACAGAGTAATGAATACCGTCTGCCAGTTCTTTCAGTTTTTCGGCTTGTGACTCGCTTAACTCAATCCAGTTCCCCGCCACGATCAATTGATGATCATGGTTGATTTGGTACAGAGTTCGGGATTCGTCAATAATGCGAATACTCTTATCTGTCACCACCATGCCATAATTGAGATCCACCTCACATTTGAGGTCGGCACGTGCTGACAAACTTATTGCACCCAGAAATAAAATTACTAATCTAATCATCCGTTCTAAACCGCTACCACGACCATTTTATTTTCACAGATAAGTGGCATATTTGCATTTCGATTCCGACAAGCACAACAAAAATCACGTCAAATTGCGTGACCGCACATTTACAATAGGGTTAAGTCGCGCTGCGACATTGTGTTGGGCGTGACTACTTGCTGCGATGCCCGGTCTTTTCCTTAAGCTCATTGAGCGTAACTTCCACGGCTTCTGCGCGCTTTTTGTTGGCTGCCACATCGGTGACATCGTAAATCATCATACACATATGGTCTACTTTTCCGGTGGCACCCGTCAGGGGGGACAAGGTGACATTCTGGTACATAAAGTCTTCTGTGCCCGTTATTGGACGATAATTAGGAAACTTGTAAATATAAGGACGTTGCTCCCAGGTAATAAACGCCCTATTTTTTAGCTCAAACACCGGACGACATTTATTGCGCAACCAGGCCTGGTCAATTTCAGGAAATAACTGGAACAAATTTCGATCCCGTACCTGACTGGGCAACAATCCGCTGTGACTCTCCATGAAAGCATTCCACACCCGTATCTGGAATTGGGTATCCAGAACAACGATACCAACGTCCACCGTTTGCAGCATATCCATCATCCAATGGAATTCGGCTAAATCATCTAAATCGTCTAATTCTTCCATTGCATCATCAATCTTCAAGGAGGTGAGAAAGCTTGTAATTCATGGCTTTCATGGATTCTTCTGTCAGCAACAGTACCAGGTCGCAATGCACATTATACCCTTCCAAACCATAACTCAGTTCTATTGCCAACGTGCGCTTCCAGCGCAATTTGTTGCTGGAAATTAATTCCGAAATGCTGCGATGCTGGCCCAAAACGACCGGATGTCCCTGACTAAAATACAAATCCAGTTGTGACGCCAGCCCATTAAGACAGGTCCCGATCAAAATATTGGCGGCATCCATCAGCAATTCCAATTGCACCTGATCATCGACTTGGCCATTGATCCCCATAATTCTGGCAACATCGCCAAAACTGGAATCACTTAAAATAAACAGGGCCTCACCGCTGATGCCCGGGCCCACAAACCCCTGGCATATGCCTGAAACCGAATCTTTTAACTCGATGTCCTGCAACATCATGTGCAGCTCAGACACTTCAATCAGATTTACATTGGGAATGGGTAGCCGAACAAACACGTTTAGTATTCTCGCCAGGTGATCTCCCGCCTGCCCCATCGCTATATTGGTAATTTCCTGATAACAATCCCGAATATCCGGATCTAAGGCATCCACTGCCGGTTCGTTTTTAACTTCTTCTTTGACTTCTTCCAGTACACCATTGGCCAGCAAAATCTTTTTGAGAACGGGTTTGCTAACCGGCTTTTCAATAAAATCTAAGGCTCCCAGTGCCTTCACCCGTTCGTGGGCCTCAGGTTGAATATCACCGGATACCACAACAACCTTGGTATCTATACCTTCTTTGATGATATTTTCGAGGGTTTCATAGCCATCCATGATGGGCATATTCAGATCCAGCAGCAGCAACTGGCCTTTGCCTTCTTTCAACGCATCGATTGCTTCGCCACCGTGTTTGGCGAAATGGATCTGCACTTCCCAGTCATCGGGCAAGCATTTGGCGGCTTGCTTACGGGCAACCATTGAATCATCACAAATCAATACTGAAAACATACCGATAATTTTTCTCTTGTGTCCCTGTTGGCAGATGCGTGAAATAAAAAACTGACACTATACATATAGATAGCAGCTTATTTGGGAATACCCAAAGACTTATATGGACTTATCGAACAGACTACCATGCGACTTTAGTCGAATATATGAATATATTCCTGCAATTTGTTCGTTTTTCAGGCGATAAATGCCGGTTGCTCAGATAACCGACATTTTAGTAGCGAATCTTTAATGGAAAGACGCTTTTTTACGGCGAATTTCCTCCAGTTTGTATTTGTACTTCCGTGTTACTTTCACCACAGTTTGACAAGATAAATGTGCATAATATTCCCCATTGGAATTCGGCGATAGCTTACAAATTTTGGTAGCATTAACCATCGCCGAACGGCTCACTCTGGGGAAATGAGCAGAATCCAGTTCACTTTCCAGTTGCTTCATGGTTTTGCGTATAATTTGCTGCTTACCATTAATATGCAAACACATATAATCCCCTACCGCCTCAATCCAGTCGATATCCTGTAAGGCAACTTTTATCCATTCAGTACCGGATTTAAAGGAAATATAGTTTTGCAAATCATTGAGATGACAATGATGCTCGTTTTCCAGGTTTTCTATAAAACCGTCCAGGGTTTTACCGGTTTTTCGGGTTAATAATTGTTGTAGTTTTTCCTGCAGCGCAAAAGCTTTTTGTTGTTCTATGGTTTTCTCAATTCGCTGGATACAAATGGTCAGGCGCTCAACATCAACGGGCTTTAATAAATAATCACAGGATTCAAAATTAAAGGCATCCAATGCAAAATTTTGATGGGCTGTGGTGAACACCACATAAGGCAGTTGTACCTTTTCCTGAAGTAACTTATTGAGTAAATCGATACCGGTTAATCCCGGCATTTCGATATCCAGGAAAACCGCATCAGGACGATGCTGTCGGATACTGTTTAAGGCGTCATTGCCATTCTCACAAAGTGGTAAAATTTCCAGTTGGGAAAAACCGGAAAGGCGACTCATTAGCCCTTGTCTTGCCAACAACTCGTCATCAGCAATTAAAACCTTTAAACACGCTTTTTGCATCAGTGTATGCCCCTGCAACTAAACTCCGAATTTGTTCCCCCAGATCAAGCGTAGACAAAAGCACCGGAGTAGCAAAAGTGGGATGTTACAAGCTGTGAAAAAACAGAATCCTGTTTATGGATGGTTACATCTTTGCGACCGATCCCAGTTAACAGTTATTCAAACAGTGATTGGCACAATGCAGCGAAATCAGGCACTCAACTGAAGTATTGCCAGTGCTTTCGCGAACGTCTCATAACAAAGGAATCTCGGTTCTGCGCAACGCCAAAGATTAAGGTATAAAAAAGATTTTCGGGCAAGGTATATAAAACAGATAAAAAAATAGAGGGCTGTGCCCTCTATTTTGTCCAGGATAAAAACATGTATCGCTCTTACGAGACTGAATACTGTTTAGTTGGGGTCACTACGCCCAACAAAAATAATTCTACTGATTAAATATGACAAAAATATCAATCTGAGATGAAACAACAAAAATAGCTGATAAAATGTAATTTAATTACAGATTGTTACATCCAGCCACTTAGTTCTTTGCCAAATCTTCAATAATAACGGTTTTGCCATTAAATCCGGAGCGTTCAATCAGCAGATTAGCCGTTTTTTCCGCACCGTTTAATTTTGCAAAAGTGATAGGATCTTCACCATTGCACATTAACCCCTCCACCACTTCATCCGCTTGCAAATTATTGCGTTTAATCGCTTTGTACAAATCAAATCGATTATCCGACTTTACCGCCTTACAAAGATTCTCCAGTTTGTATTCCACCAGTTTATCCCCGGCAAAGCTTGCACCGGAAATCATCACGGAAGTGGCTGCAATTGCGGTTAATATTAATTTTTTCATGATACCCTCACTTGTTGTTCTGCGATAAGTCAAACTCAGGTTTAACTCTGTTCTCAGCTTAGGCAGACCATGATGGCTTATCAGTAAAATTTCGATGTTTTGCGGGAGCATAAGACAGATCGTTAAAGTACCGGAAAATTAAGATAATTGACCGCGAATAACAGGTTGTTTATCGTAACGCCCCAATAAATAACCAAATGAAGTATTTTTACCACAATGCAACTTAAACGGCGTAATTACCAGGAGATAAAACAATTTATCCAGCCAGGAGATTTAATCGCCTTTAGTGGTAAAAGTGAATTCAGCAGAATTGTAAAACTGGCTACCCGCTCCAGCATTACTCATGTGGCCATGGTATTGGATGTCGAAAATCTGCATCATTCAGGCCGTCCAACTGTGCAGAACATCATTGAAGCCGCCCGTCTGAATGGTCAATCCGGGGTCATGGTCAATAAGTTATGTGAGCGTATTGAATATTACCCGGGCGAAGTGTGGTGGTTTCCATTGAATCAGGCTGCCAGAGACAAGTTAATTCTGAAACAAAGTCACTGGTATCGATTTTTACATACGCAAATATTTAAACCTTATGATGTTAAACAGGCTTTGCTGTCTGCCTTTGATATTCCGCGTTTGTTTGGTCCTCTGGTGGCAATCGGGCACAACCGGGAAGATTTCAGCCAGTTCTTTTGCTCTGAACTGATAGCAGAGGCGCTGCAACGAGCCACGATTGTACCGACGGTCAATGCCTCCGAAGTGACCCCTATTGATATCTGCCGCTTAAACATCTTTGACCAAAGCAAAGCGCGGCAACTCAAAGGTAAAAACAAATACATCAAAGGATTTGCCAGCGAATGCCCGAAGCAATGGGTAAACACCATTCAGTAGTAACTTGCAGGCAATAAAAAACCCCTTTGTCAGGGGTTTCAAACGGGTATCTGGACTGAGAGGCGATAGATTAAATCACGCTGTCCTGATGAATTTTAACAAACAGTGGCGTATCAGACTTGCTGTAATCCACTTTGTATTCTTTGCCGTTAATGGTTTGCACGAACAGCAACGTTTTTTCGTCACCAAACAATTCACCCAAAGTAAGATCCACCAATTCGGCGTCCATCATTTTGGCTTCACGCTTGTTTTCAGGCACGCGTCCGGTGTATTTTTTCACACCTTTATGAGTGACGATGATTGGCGGCTGCTCTTCGCCATTGGTAATAATTAAGTCCAATTTGCGGACTTTATGAATTATGGTGTTTCTACCACTTACAAGGTAAGGCCTTTCGGTCATTGTCTACTCCAATTCTAAGGCTCTGTCGTTTATATCAGTCTGTAGTCAACAAAATAACTCTAAAAAAGATAACAGAATAATTAAGGTTTAACACTTATTATTTAGCTGCAAGTGCTTCAAAACGCAACTTATTTAAGGCTTTTGCTGAAAGTTTGTTGGAATTTTCACCATTGTGGCAATAAAGCATTTTGTGAACCAGTCACCAAACGGTGGCAATAATGTTGTCCCGCACAATTTGCAAGGCTAAAGTTATTGTGTTCAATGCACACAGACCCGACATCATGACAGGATTTTACAAATTTTCATGGTATTTAGCACTTCAGGCCTGCCTCTTTGCCTGCAACCCTGTTTCAGTATCTGGCAGTAAAGTGATTCAGGTTGTTGATGGTGACACGCTGCTGGTGCAGCACGCATCAGGCGCAACTGAATCTTTAGAACTGCAGTTTATTGATGCTCCGGAAAGAGAACAACCTTACGGCCGGGAAGCCAAAATGTTCCTGCATTCAAAAGTCTATGACAAATACATGCACATTTCTGAGGCAGGCGAAATCATCGTAGATGGCGAAAATATCAACCTTGCCATGATTAAAACGGGATTTGCCTGGCTTCCTCCCAAACCAATGCCTTATGAGCTACAGTTAGCCTATAGTGAAGCGCAGAGTGACGCGATGAATTCTGCAAAAGGGTTATGGTCACAAGCGCATGCCTTGAGGGTGCCGCCCTGGGTATGGCGCGACCAGGGCAAACAGAAAAAAGGCAATCCCATGCCGCAGCGCACTGAAAGTCACCCCTGAACCGCGATTAAGTAAATAACGGAGTATTGTTTTGAAACGAATTTTATCGGCTTGTTGTCAACTGTGTAGTGCAGCCTTATTTTACCTGGCGGCCTGTCAGGCCCATGCTGAATCGCCCTTGCCGGAAGTAACCTTAATCGATTTTGCAACCGGCCAACAAATTTCTACCGCGCAACTGAAAGGCCAGGTTGTCTATCTGGATTTCTGGGCGTCCTGGTGCAAACCCTGCAAAAAGTCCTTCCCGTTTATGAATGAATTGCAAAAAAAATACGCCACCGAAGACTTTAAAGTTGTCGCCATCAATATGGACGAGTTTGCCGATGACGCAAAACGATTTTTAGCCGAAATACCCGCTGATTTCGCTATCTATACCGATCCCGAAAAACAACTTGCTGAAAGCTTAAAATTACCCGGATTGCCCGTTGCCTTCGTCATTGATAAAGATGGCATCATACGAGGCCGGCACATTGGTTTTAATGAGCGCAAAAAACAGAAAAAAATCCAACAAATCGAGCACCTGATAGGAACACCATGAAGAAAATCCTCTGCGTAATCTTATGCTTTCTCTGTTCGGCCTGTGTCACCACGGTAGAACCCTGGGAAAAAGGGCGATTTGCGAAAAATGAAATGGCTTTTGAACCAGACGCCATGCAGGCTGCATTTCATCGCCATGTTTATTTCAGCAAAGAAGCCTCTTCCGGCGGCGCAACCAACAGCGGTGGTGGCTGTGGCTGCAATTAAACAGATGAGATAACAAGCATGAACAACAATGCATTATTGGCTTTGTCCGCTGCGGCGGCCTGCCTGCCTGCCTTGCAGGCAAAGGCCCAGCAAATTACTCAGGATTTTCAACTCGGTATGCGCCACTATAATTACCAGGAATCTGCAGTCCCGGTGGAAAGCGTCTTAAACCAGCAATACGAACGCTACGACATCGAAGTGAATCAATTTCGTCTGGTGGCACCGCTTAGCGATAACACCCAACTGAATGTGGATTTTCAACACGAGAAAATGTCTGGCGCTTCGCCCTGGTATACCTTTCAGTTACCAGGAGAAGCGCCCAAACAAGTCATGAGTGGCGCGTCTATCGAAGATACCCGCAGAGATCTGTCTGCGTCTCTTAAGATAGCCCTGGACAGAGATGTACTGACCCTTGGCGCAGCGCGTTCTTCTGAAGATGACTATGAAAGCCAAAGTTTTTCGGTTGGCTATGCAAAAGAATCTGACGATCGGCTAACGACCTGGGCATTTTCTGCGGATGTCAGCAACGACGATATTAACCCGGTAGATGCCGAGATTTACCGAACCCGACCGGCATCAGAACAAAGCAAACACAGCAACTCCTACCTGGCAAGCTATGCCAGAATCATGAACAAGCAGTGGCTGTTAAAAATTGCGCTTGGATTATCGCGCAAAAGCGGTTATCTGTCCGATCCGTACAAACAGGTCTTTGTGGAAGGGGCGCTGATTGGCGATGCCCGACCGGACAAACGTATATCCCGAACCCTGGCGGTGCAAAACCGCTACTTTTTTGATGATGTTAATGCGGCCCTCCATGTGGATTACCGTTTCTACGACGATGACTGGGATATTCGCTCAAACACGCTGGATTTAGCCTGGTACCAAAATTGGGACTATGGCATTCAAATTGTGCCGTCAGTTCGACTTTATGAACAGTCAGCCGCCTTTTTTTATGAAACCTTTCACACTGAAGTCAGAGCCGACGGAAATTACTCTACCGACTATAGACTGTCAGAATACGGTGCAGTAACCTATGGTTTAAAAATAACAAAGGCTTTTGAAAATTGGGCACTTATGCTCAGTGGTGAGAAATACACCAGCGGTGGCGGTCACTTTTTAGCAGATGCTGACAGTGAACACCCTGCTCTGCTGGATTTCACCCTGATCAGCGTTGGTGTCGATTTTACGTTTTAGATTATATGGATTTATTTGACTTTCAGTTTAAGGCTATGGGCTCCCCCTGCGCACTCAGTTTTTATTGCGATTCAGAGCAACAATTCAACCAGGCCAAAAACGCCTGTGTAGAAGAAATGGCCCGACTGGAAGCAAAATATTCTCGCTACCAACCAGATAGCCTGATTAGCAAAATCAATAAGGCGGCTGGCAGTGAGCAGCTTTTTGAATTAGACACTGAAACCTGGATACTGATGCAATACGCCACCATTGCTCACCGGGAAAGCAACGGATTGTTTGATATTACCTCAGGCGTGTTGCGCCAAATCTGGGATTTCAAAAATCCCCAAATCCCCTCTCAGGAAGACATAAACCGCACCCTGGATAAAATCGGTTTTGCAAAGCTACCAATGGAGCAAACGGCCTTTCGCTTACCCGTTGCCGGCATGGAACTGGACTTTGGCGGTATCGTAAAAGAGTACGCTGCAGACGTACTGGCTAACTTTATTGGCGAAGTGGGGATTCGTCACGGACTGGTAGATCTGGCCGGCGATATCGCTGCAGCCGGTCCGCACCCTGATGGCAAACCCTGGGAAATTGGGATCAGCCATCCGGCAATCCCAGGAGAACCTGTTGCGAAAATTGCGCTGCACTCCGGTGGTCTTGCCAGTAGTGGTGATTACGCCCGCTGTTTTGTGCTGAACGATAAAAAGTACAGTCACATCATTAATCCGATCACAGGTTGGCCGGTGGACGGTCTTTCCGGGGTTAGTGTCTGGGCAGAACAATGCATTGTGGCCGGTACTCTTGCCACCATCACCATGTTAAAAGGTGAGGAAGAAGGCAAAAAATGGATCGCCGAAACCGGCGCACCTTATGTCACTATTGATCAACACTTTCGGGTAGAAAGCCAGTTTAAAGGCTGACTGAAATCATGGTTCTGCACCGGGATCAGCGTGCTGTCGATTGGTTAAAAAATCCTCGTCGGTTAAACTGTGTAAAAACGCCAGTAAATCTTGCGAGTCTTGGGTATTGAGCATAAATCCGTGCATAAACGGGCTTTTCAACGGGTTGTTTATGCCCTCGCCTCTGCCGCCAGCAGCATAAATCGCAATCACCTCTTGCAAGGTTGCAACACTGCCGTCGTGCATATAAGGTGCTGACACCGCGACATTGCGCAGCGTCGGTGCTCTGAATTGTCCCATATGTTCCGGTTTAAGGCTGATCTCCAGCAAGCCCATATCAGAGGAAGGATAGGCACCCGCGCCATCTTCATTATACAAACCGGTATTGTGAAACGCCGTTACATCAAATGCCTGTCCGGCGTGTTTACTGGCCTGACTAAAATTAAAACCGCCATGACAGTGATGACACTCCAGGCGTTCAGAAAAAAACAACTCCATCCCGCGTAAAGCGGATTCGCTCAGGGCGTCATCTTCGCCATAGTAGGCGTAGCGATCAAAGGCGGAATTAAATGACGTCAGACTGCGCACAAAGCTGGCTAAGGCTTTAACAATTAGCTCGAAACTGAGGGATTCTCCCGGAAAAGCCGCGGCAAACAGTGGTCGATATTTATCATTGTCAAATCGGGCTAATACGTTATTTTCATGGCCAGTAATTCCCAGTTCAATTGGCTCTTCGCCAAACATGGGGATCAGAATTTGTGCCTCCAAAGTGGTCAACTCACTGTGGGCCCAGGTTAAATGACTATTATAGGCAACGTTAACCAAAGGCATGCTGTTGCGTCGTACCTTTTGCCCGGTGCTGCCACTGGAATGAGGCAATGGTTCGCTGAACGCAAACTGCTGCTGGTGACAATTGCCACAGGACTGCACCTGATTAGCGGATAAATTGCGGTCATAGAAGAGTTGCCTGCCCAGTTCAACCTTTTCCGCAGTCATCGGATTATCGTCAGGCACCTGCGGCCTGGGAAACCCGTCAGGTATCTGCCACTGCCAGGGTGTCGGTGCTTTCTGGCATGCAGTCAGACAGCAAAACAAAAAAATTAATAATATTACCCGGCCTAAGCTCACTGCACCGGTTCCAAACTGAATATCGACGGACTTGCTGCACTCAGATTGCGATACAAATGCTCGCATAGCGGCTCAGTCTCGCCATGCATTACGCAGCGGTTCTGTTGTGAAAGACTCATATCTGCAATCAGCCTGTCCAGGTGCAGCACCAATGTCCATGACTCTGCGTCGGGAATTGTCAGGTGGAACTGATGACGATTAGGTCGCGCACATGCGGATTTTGGCGCGCGTACGGCACTGTCAGAGAGGCAACCAACACTGCCCAAATGATACGCCCAGTTATCACCTTCGGTGTGCATGTCCAGGCGCAGGAACTTGTAGCCATTGCGCCAGGTCCAGAACATGTCCGGGATATTCAGCGGCATAGGTTGGGTTACCGGGTTGCGATGATTCACATCAAACGGCACGCCCAAAGTAAAAGCCAGATAATCCCCGAAGGAGAAGGGTTTTTCTGTTCGCAACGTCACCTGCCCCAGGCAGTTGTGTGAATCTAATCGGATCAGTTGTAACTCGGGTACGTCACTGTAAAACCTGACCGGATAGCTGCTTTGAGCAGAGACGAGCTTCGCATCACTGAGGTAAAATGCCAGTGTATCCAGTTGCCAAGGGTTGCTATCTATTAGTATAGCCTGACAGTTAACCTGCGCTCCCTGATACCACAAAGCGACCTGCAATTGTGTGTTGTCTTGTTTACGATTACAGGCAGAAACCATTAGTAATAAACTAACCATGACTGCTGCGAAAAGTTTTTCCTTCACTGACATTCCTGATAAATTGACTATCTTAAAGTAATACAAGGTGTGCGAAACACGCATTGATGGCGGCCCACAGCCTAACACAAACTCGAACAGTATATAGACCATAGGTAAGACTGCACAGCCTTTGGTACGAGACTGGTATTCAGTTGCGGTTAACGCACTCAGAAGGACAGTAAAGTTATGACAACATTCACCTATTTACCGGCATTCACTAAGACGCAGCGACGCTGGAGGTACAGAGTAAACTTGCGTACTTTGGTTGTCACCGGGGTTGTCGCTGGATTTTTCGCCACTAGTCTGGTGCCCCCTTCTGCAATAGCCCACTCTGAACACGACAAAGCCCGATTTGTGGCTCAGTCTGGTAAAGACAGCGGCGATTGCGCCAATCGCTTTCGTCCTTGTCAAAGCATTGCTTATGCTCAACTTCAGGCCAAAAAGGGCGACAAAATTCTGGTGGCGCAAGGCAGCTATCAGGTAACGTCGCCGGCTGATTTATTGCATCTGGATGACCTAATCAACCCGGTCTTTGCCGGTTACAGTACCACCGATCATTACCAGGTACACGCCCCTGACAAAAACCAAACCACACTGCTTGGTGTCCCGCCTGAGTATCGGGCGTTGGCACAGAAAAAAGGCTTTCAGGTAATTGCGGATAGCAAATCAGAGCAATTTTCCGGCGCGTTACAAAAAGCCAACGGACAACTCGCAGCGTTGGCACAAAGGCAACAAAGCCTGACCTGTGAAAACGGCACTGCCGATCAGTTTGCCTGCAACAACGTGGACCTGGTAAGCCATGTACCCTTGTCAGAATTTCCAGATACTGCCGCAAATGACATCTGGGGTCATGTGGATCTCAATACCGGTCGTGAGTATGCCATCATTGGATTGCGCAACGGTGTATCAGTGGTCAACCTGGCCGACCCTGAGAATCCCGAAGTCGTGGGTAAAATTACCCAACAAGCCACGACCTGGCGCGACGTCAAGGTGTACCAATACTTCGATTCAGATCGGGGGTTATGGCAGGCCTATGCCTACCTGACGGCAGACAATGCCACCGAAGGCCTGACCATTTTAGATTTAAATGACCTGCCCAGTAGCCTGACCGTTGCCAACACCACCAATACTGACACCCGTGCGCATAATGTGTATATCAGTAATGTGGATTACACCTTAAATATCGGCCTCAACAACAGCCCTGGCTTACATATCCTTGGTCAGCCCAATTACAATGGTGCGATGCGCACCTATTCATTACAGCAGCCAACACAGCCTCAGGCGGCATACACCCCAACCATGGCGAACGCATTGCTGTATACCCATGACGCTTCATCAGTAAACATCACCGACGAACGCCAGGCCCAATGTATTAATGCCAACCAATACGGTTGTACCCTGATGTTGGATTTTAACGAGGCGGAGTTTCGTTTATGGGATCACACCAACCTCAATGATGCCAGACAACTGGCCACCACCACCTACGACACAGCCAGTTATGTGCATTCAGGTTGGTGGAGCGAAAATCGCAACTATATCTTTGTTCACGATGAACTGGACGAACGCAACCGCGGCCTGAATTCAACCCTGTATGTATTCGACATCACAGACTTAAGTAACCCGGTACGAGTTGGCACCTGGACAGGTACCACCAAAGCAATCGATCACAACGGCTTTGTGCGCGGTAATCGGTATTACATGTCTAATTACGAACGTGGCTTAACCATCTTAGACATCACCGATGCCACAAACCCGCAAACCGTCGGTTTTTTTGATACTTACCCCATTTCAGATGGCAGCACATTTAACGGCGCCTGGGGCGTATACCCCTACCTGCCAAGCGGCCTCATTTTGGTTAGTGACATTAACAGCGGCTTGTACGTATTACGGGACCAAACCCGCAGCGGCGGTTTCAGCTTTAGTACCAGTAAAGTGACAGTAGAAGAAGGCAACAGTATCGAAATTCAGGTTAACAAAGACTTTGTCGGCGCTGCCAGTGTCAGTGTTGAATTAATTGCCGGTACTACTACCAGCAATGATTATCAGATTGATATGGACGACCTAAACTGGGCCGAAGGTGAAAACGACAGTCGCACCATTCGCATCAGCGCACTCGATGACGAAAACACCAGCGAACCCGGTGAAAGCCTGTTCCTGCGTCTGATGAACCCCACCAATGGTGCCACTTTGGGTGATACCTATCTGAGTGAAATCAGAATACCCGGGGTTATCAACTACGGCAATATCAGCTTCTCTGGTGACACCCTGACAGTTTTGGAAACTCAGGGCAGCGGACAGGTCACACTAAACCGATTAAACGGTAGCGAGCAAAGTATTACCGTAGACTACGCTCTCACCAACAGTACACAAAGTGATTTGGAACTAACGTCCGGCAGCCTGACCTGGGCCGATGGTGAAGCCGGAAGTAAAAGTATTGAGTTTCAAATCGTAAACGACGAAGACACAGAAACAACTGAAAATTATGTGCTACAACTCAGTGCAGATAATGAGGATTTTATTGGGAGTAATGGCAGTATCACTATTGTTATTCGCGATGACGACAGCAATTTGCCGCCGGTGGTCAACGAATTGTCAGCGTTGAGTTTCGAACAGGGCGCGTTAGTTGAACTCAGCGCCGATGGCGTGGACCCAGAAGGTGACGTGCTGGTGTGGCAATGGACACAAATTTCCGGCCCCACAGTGACACTCAACGACAGTGACACTCAAAATGTATTTTTCACCATGCCGGCGGAAGAAGTACAACTTCAGGTAACCGCCAGTGATGATTTTGCGGTGCAAAGCAGCCAACAAATCACCTTATCAGTAGAGGCGACGCAAACCACCACGCCACCTCCGGCAACACCTCCGCCCTCATCTTCTGGTGGTGGTGGCAGTTTACCTGTGTGGTACCTAATTGGCGGAACACTGATAATGTTAAGCAGAAGGCTCAATATTAAAATCGGCTAAATTGCCGTAAAAATGCGCAGTTGGCAGCAACTTGTTGACAAACTAATGACAACAAAAATAAAACTGCTATACTGCGCAGCGCTTAACGGGAACCACTCCCACTCAATAAGCGATTCAGAAATGGCCCTATAGCTCAGTTGGGTAAATTTCGGTCCTCGAAGAGGACGAGAGGTGATTTAACATCACGTCGAGAGAAATTTACGCGAAGACAGGAAGTCTGAGCTGGAATGGCTCACCATGGATGGTTACAACGCACACTAGTGCGACAAAGAAGAAAATGGCCCTATAGCTCAGTTGGTTAGAGCGCACGACTCATAATCGTTAGGTCCCTGGTTCGAGTCCAGGTGGGGCCACCATCTCCACTAAATACGTGGGCTAGATGGTGAATAACTTCTCACTATTTTCTGTTTTACCAGATAAATAGCCAACACCTCTATTTTCCCTAAATTTCATTTTAATAAGTAGCCACGTTTGATTGGGGATCGCCCCTGGTAACGAAATTCGTGTAATTTTTTGGTAACTATGAATTTGGTTGAAACCCTGATTTTAACAGGGCTTAATCTCTGACAGCTCTTTCAAAACGCTCATATCCAATAACAACATGGTCAAGCACATCGATACTGAACATCTTTGCGGCTTATTTAATTTGTTCCGTAAATGAAAATCTTGCTGACTTGGCTTTGGCTCACCTGATGGATGGTTATGAATTTGTTTATCGTTTTAAATTTCACTGTTTCAGTGATATCAAGGCCTGCAAGGTGCTTTTGACCCGTTTTTAAGTCCTCTTACTCACCAGTGTACTCACCATAAAGAAATCGAAAAAATTTATGAAAAAAATTAAAAAAATGCTCAATTTCTAACTGGGAAAGTTGGGATATGGGAAACATAACTAACTATCAGCGTCGGTACAAACACAAAATGGTGAGTGCAGAGAAACATTCACAGATAACAAGCAATCATCACGAATGATCCAGAATTGTAATTTACTGCCTGCTTTAACCAGGTAACATTTATCGCTAGCCCGAACGTGTTTAAGAGTGGTACGTTCAATCGGTTTTGCCGACCTTGCTATATTAGCAAATTCTACTTTTTTAGCCCTGTTTATAAAGTCCATAGATTTCATAGAAGCCCCTTTTGCTATGAGGTTGGTAAGTTTTAGGCGCTTGCCGCCTAAAGGCGCGCCATACCTCATGGCCAACACAGACTACGCAGAGAAAAGCCAGTCAAGCTAGAAATCGCCCGAAGGGTTGCGTAGCAAGGGGGCCCCGCTTGCGGGGTTCCGATTTATGGCTTTACAGGATTTGAACGAAGTGGTTTAGGGGTTAATGTGTAATTTTGTTATTTCAACTTAAAAAATTGCTTCTTAAGTGCTGAGTGTTATTCTGGTGAAAGTAAACATATTTGTTTGGAGCAAACAGTGATCAAGTGTCACCTCGCAAGACTCATGGGTGAGCGAAAAATGCGAATAGCTGATGTTGCCAGAGAAACTGGTTTAAGTAGAAATACAATTACATTACTTTATCGTGAAACGGCTCAGAAGGTAGATCTTATAGCAATAGATAAGCTTTGCGTTTTATTTGACTGTGAGCTTCACGAGCTTTTTGAGCAAGTAAAAGTTAATGAATAATAAATCATGCATAAAAAGTTGAGTTGAGCCTGATTGCGTACATTACACAGTTTCAAATATATAAAGAAGAGCGCTATGCCGGCACAAATAAACACAATGATAAAAAAAACACCTTTAAATAAGGTAGGTTGTAAATGAATAACTCTATTTTTTCGTATGGTAGCCAATGGTTAAAAGCAGACTTCCACCTCCATACTCGCGCCGATAAAGAGTTTACCTATAGTGGTGAAGATAACGACTTTGCAAACCAGTATGTCGCGGCATTAGCTAATGCTGGTATTGGTCTTGGGGTTATCACCAACCACAATAAATTTGATATAAATGAATTTAAGGCGCTGCGCAAAAAAGCCAAAAAAACAGGCATAGGTTTGTTGCCGGGCATTGAGCTATCCATCAAGGATGGTCAGTCCGGTGTGCATACCTTAGTGGTATTTTCGGATGAGTGGTTTAGCAACAAAGAACAAACGAACCACATTCAGTCCTTTCTCAGTCTAACCTTTGCTGGCATCTCGAACTTTGAAGATGAAAATGCGCGCTCGAATCACGATATTGTCGAAACGGTTCGTGAGCTGGATAAGTTTCACAAAGATTATTTTATCATTTTTGCTCATGTTGAAGCTCCAAACGGCTTATGGGGCGGTCTTACTCCAGGGCGGATAAAAGAGCTATTTGATAACGCGGCAGTGCGACGCAGAGCCTTGGCTTTTCAGAAAGTGCGCACCCGCGATGAGCGAGCAAAAATCCAGCAGGCGTTAAGTAATTTATATCCGGCTGAAGTAGAAGGTTGCGACGCTAAGAATCTCGCGGATATGACAGCTCGTAAAGAAGCCAGTTACCTAAAGCTTGGCTCATTTAGCTTTGAGGCGGTCAAGTTTGCGCTGCGCGATAAAGCCTCCAGAGTCCGTGCTGCGCTGCCCAGCTTTAAGCACTCGTATATTCAGAAAATTCGCTTTGAGGGTGCTGGCACCTTGGGCGGTACGGAAATTTGCCTTTCACCTGAGCTCAATTCCCTGATTGGTATCCGAGGCAGTGGCAAATCATCCGTATTGGAGGGGGTACGCTACGCGCTAAATATTCCTTTTGGTGCTAAGTCGTCGGATGTGGAATACAAAGAAGGTCTCGTAAAGCATTTACTACGTAGTGGCGGAAAAATTACGATCGATGCCATTGACCGTCGTGGCCAGCCCTATCAAATTCGTCGCATATTGGGTGAGCGTCCAGATGTGTACGTGAATGGCCAACTGCAACCTGGAGTCTCTGTGCGTGAAACGGTGTTGCACCAGCCGATTTATTTTGGCCAGAAAGATCTTTCCAGCACGGGCGCTGGTTTTGAAAAAGACTTAATTGAAAAGCTGTTAGGTGAAGCACTGATTCCTGTCAGGCAAAAAATAGAGCAGGGTCGTCAGCGGGTGGTTGATGCGATTAATCAGATTAAACGCCTCACCCGAGCCGCTACGCAAAAGCAAGAATGGTTGCAGAAAAAGCAAGATGCCGAATTTAAGCTCAAGTTCTATCAGCAACATGGTGTAGAAACCAAGCTGCAAAAGCAAATTGACTTTGAGCGGGATGAACGAAAAGCACAGCAAGTCATTCAAGGTGCCGAGCATTATCTTTCCGAACTCAATAGTTTTATAGCTAGCTTTGAGGATGAGCTGAAAAATCAGGCGTTGTATAAATCTGCACAGAATCAGGCGTTTTTTGATGATTTTTTTGCAGCCTATCAGAAGTTGATTACCGGCTTTGATGGCATCAAGCAAACGGTTCTCAGCGGCCAAAACACAATTGCCCAATTGCAACAGAAGTTGTCAGGCTTCATACAACAAAAGCAGGCGCTTAAGGAAGAGTTTGCTGAGATTGAGCGAAAACTGGCTACAGAACTTAAGCAAGCAGGTGCTCAAGCGATTAGCCCGCAGGAGTTTAAGCAGCTAAAGAGCTTATTAGATCAATCGGAGCAGATGTTAGCTGTTTTAGCCAAAAGCGAGCAGCAATATGCGGATTTGAATCAATCGTTGGAACGTGAGTTAGCACAACTTAACGATTTATGGCTTGAAGAATATCGAATTATTGAGCAGGTGCTGACCAAGATAAATCGGGTTGATTCGCCACTTAAAATTGTTCCGCAATTTAAGGCGAATAAGGCTGCCATGCTTAAGCACATACAAGATTTGTTTCGAGGGAGCCGTATTCGAGAGGCAACGTTGCAAAGCGTGGTGGATGAGTACAATGATTTTGCTTCGGTCTATCGAGATGTTGAAAAGCTAAAAAGCACGCTTGGCGGGTCTTTTGATACCTTCTGGCAGTATTTTGAAGACAACCTGGAAGCCTTATTAACTTGGCAAGTGCCGAATGTGTTTACCATCGAGTATCACGGCAAAGCATTGGCGCACCACTCTTTGGGACAACGGGCATCGGCATTGATGCTGTTTGTTTTAAGTCAACAGGAAAATGACGTGGTGATTATCGATCAGCCTGAGGATGATTTGGACAACCAAACCATCTATGACGATGTCATCAAGCTGATTAGAGAGCTTAAACCTTCTACCCAGTTTATCTTCGCTACACACAACGCGAATATTCCGGTGCTGGGTGATGCTGAACAGGTGATTGCCTGTGAGTATCAAGATGACCATATCGCACTAGTTAGGGGCAGCATTGACTGTGCTGAAGTTCAGCAGCGCATTGTTAGTATTATGGAAGGAGGTGCCGAAGCCTTCGAGAAACGTAAGCAGGTATATGAAGCATGGAAACCGAAGAACTCTTAGCCATTATTGCACGTGATGAAGATAGCCGGCATCAGTTTAAAGCAGATGTGAATAACGCCTCGTCCTTGGGGGCAGAAATGGTTGCATTTTCTAACAGTGCAGGAGGACTAATCCTTATTGGCGTAAACAATGGAGATGGATCTCGGTCTGGATTGACTAGAGATGATATAGGCCGAATCAATCAAGTTGTAGCTAACGCTGCGACAAATAATGTTCGTCCACCAATAAACCCCGTTACAGAAAACATCCAATTACCAGATGGATTGGTAATCGTTGTCCATGTAGATCAAGGAATCAGCAAACCGTATATGGACACACAAGGATTTGTTTGGGTTAAAAGTGGGTCCGATAAGCGCAGAGTAACGGCGCGTGAAGAACTCCAAAGAATGTTTCAAGAAGCTGCACTGATACATGCTGATGAAATCCCTGTAGGCGGAAGTTCAGTTGCAGATATAGACCAAGAATTTTTTGATGCTTTTTTCGAGAGGGAATATGGCGAACGAGTTGAAGATCAAGACGTACCTCGCGTTCAACTGCTTGAAAATATGAACTTGGCAAAAAATGGGCAGCTCAACATCTGCGGCACTTTGTTGTTTGCGTCACGACCACAAATACGCTTACCAATTTTTATTGTAAAAGCGGTGGCCTTTCCAGGCGTTGATATAGAAGATGAGCATTATATCGACAGCCAGGATCTTAGCGGCAAACTGTCGGATGTATTCCAGAAGGCACTAGGTTTTGTTTTGGCTAATATTCGCTATGTACAGAATGAACAAGGCATCAACTCCGTAGGTGAACCAGAAATTCCGCGAATAGTGCTTGAAGAGCTTATTGCCAACGCGCTTATTCATCGCGATTACTTTGTATCCGCACCTATTAAGGTTTTGGTGTTTGCCGATCGAATTGAAATCATAAGCCCCGGCCACTTGCCCAATAATTTAACGATAGAAAACATTAAAATGGGCAACTCTAATGTTAGAAATCCAATTTTGGCGTCTTTTGCCCCTAAAGTTTTACCTTATCGAGGGCTTGGTAGTGGAGTAAAGCGTGCAATTAGAGCTTATCCTGATATTGAGTTTATTGATGACCGAGATGGCAATAGCTTTAAAGTAATCATTAAAAGGCTTGGGGATCAATAATGAGTCGTCCCTACTCGAAAGAGGTAGGGACGACTCGCAGAGTCGCCCGTCGAGGCCACTGCTCATGATGCCTCGACACCCATCCGCCTTGAAAAATTACAGGGCCAGAAGAGGGATGAAGATTTGAGCGTGTCAAAAAGGTGTTGCAATCTCTGATCACTGTGATAATTTTATTTATGAACTAGCTCGAAATGAACATCAAGAAAAAGGGCGTTCTCACTGCCCGCAACACGTTCCTGAGAAGCTGCATTCGCAGCATTATGGGTCACACGACCACCCTACTATAAACAACACATATATAAGCCACAGTAGTTCGCGCTGTATTTCAACAGAAATCACACGGCTCAGCTTTGTTGCTTTAGACCAGTTAGCCTTTATGTCCTATGACAATATGCTCGGTTATGCACCGTTCATATGGCTTTAAAACTTACCTTTTTTGGCATTTCGCCCCCTGGTCTTCGGTTTGGTGTTTTTCTCAATACTTTCAAAATTACTTTTTAAATTTATGAGGAACATGAAATGAGCCAATTAGGATATCGTCTTCACCAAATGGTAAACGACACACACCGCGAAAGTAGCTTTAGCACCCGAGCTACCCGTAGCAAAGTTTTAAACCTTGCCGCGAAGCAGCTACTCAAGCATGGTTATAGATTAAAAGACCCGTCCGGCCTTAAAACCAAGCATATCAATCATCTTGTTACACGTTGGCAAGATGAAGGTATAGCACCAAAAACAATAAAAAACAGAATGGCCGCACTGCGTTGGATTGCCGAAAAAATAGGTAAACCTAATATCTGTTCACGTAGCAATGATGATTACGGCATTCCAAGAGTTCGCAACAACCCCATTGGCAAGTCAAAAACGTTAGACATGGATAAGCATGCCAAGATCAAGAGTGACTTAATCAAGCTTTCCCTGCGTTTGCAGCAAGAGTTTGGGCTTAGAAAAGAGGAGTGCATGAAATTCAGCTTATCTTATGCTTTGGTAGACGCTAACACTCTACAAATAAAAGGTTCATGGGCTAAGGGTGGCAAATACCGCAAAATTCCGATCTTAAAAGAATCTCAACGACAACTTATTCGTGATATTGCCGCTGTTACTAAAGGCGCACTTATCGAACCTGACAAAAACTATAAGTCACAAATGGAACAGTACGACCGCGAAACAATTCGAGTTGGATTAAATAAAAATCACGGACTGCGTCATCATTACGCAAGGGAGCGTTATTTAGAGCTTACAGGTTGGAAATGCCCTGCCGACGGCGGCCCGCATAGAAGAGAGCTATCGCCCACTGATTATGAGCACGATACCAAAGTCCGTGAGCAAATTAGCCAAGAGTTAGGTCATGAACGTTTGAAGATAACCTATGCTTATCTAGGTAGTTAGGAAGTAAAATGTAGAAGTCGGCATCTGATCTGACGAATACCAGTTTTTGGTTAGGTGTCTCGTCAGATTAGTTTGCGCTCAGATTC
>NZ_JBVTQY010000018.1:0-91383 GCF_055755215.1 Planctobacterium sp. R6 | reverse complement strand
TGGGGAATAACTTATTCTTTTGTTCATTGGCTAATTCTCTCAAGATAATTAGCCTCCGACAAACCCGGATTGATTCAAAGGCCCAGATACAACAAAACCCGCTAAAAAGCAGGTTTGAAGTATGGTACCAGAGGCCGGACTTGAACCGGCACAGTATTGCTACCGGCGGATTTTGAAAAGTTTGCGTCTATTTTACCTCACTAACGACGGCTAATAGCCGCCAGTTCAAAGCGCTTTGCAAAAACTTTGCAAAAAACTTAGTTATATACTTATCCCTTTACACGCTCCCAAGCAGATTCAAACCGTGTTAACTCTTTACCGCTTAGACTTTCAAGAAACTTCATATTCTTTGGTTCTGAAACCTTAAATGTAACCTTTTCTGCTGGTTTTAAGCTCATCTTCGCAGCTCTATTGGTGGTTAAATATTTAGTGGTCATTATTATGTCCAAATGGACTGACTTTTCTAGTAAATGATTCATAAACTTATAGGCATTTTCTTTATTGGGAGAGTCTTTAGGAATGCATATTCCATCTTGAAATTTAATGCCCCCACCATTTGGTACCGCATAACTCCAGTTTGGATTTTTGCTCTTCACTTGTAATGAGTCGCCACTCCACGCAAACGCTACATCAACTTCAGAGTTCAACATTCTTGATTTACCAGTATCAGCAGAAAACTCCAATATAAGAGGCCTAATTCTACTCAAAATTCCGACAGCCTTATTAAGCTGTTCATCTGTAGGGTTATTAGGATCCCACCCATTCTCCATTAAAACAGAGCCCAGGACTTGCCTAGCATCGTCCAGAACAACAACTCTTCGCTTAAGCTTTTGCTCTCCTTCTACATCCCTGATCAAGTAGTTCCATGAAAACTCGGAAGCATCAATCCCTTTGATGTTAGCCGTGTTGATAGCGAAACCGGTATTCCCATACAAATAAGGTACACAAAACTTCAACCAACCTCTCTTATCGAACTCAGAAATAGCATCTTTCTCAATTTCAGAAACGTTTGGTATAGAAGTTAGATCAATTGCACTTAATAAATCGCTATCTATTAAATTCTGAATCATATAATCACTAGGAACTACGATGTCGTATGTACCAGGGGATTGCTCAATAAAAAACCGAGCCTCCTCATTACTGGAGTAGATTTTGTAATCAACAGAAACCCCTTCTTCTTGCTGAAAAGAGTCGATAGTATGCTTACCAATATAAAAATCCCAGTTGAGCACACTAACTTTTGGTTTTTGTGTAATATGATAAACCGCGAACAATATAAAAAGCGAAAACATAATAACAAGAAAAATTTTAACTTTATTTATAAAAATTACACTCTCTTTTAAATAAAACAAAAACCAACAAACAGACTGAAGTTACAGTTAAAGCTCTATATAAGAAATGCTCGATAATTAAAAAAGCATCGCCATAATGGAACCCCTTGGAAACCTTTCCTGCAATATCAACAGTTAGGGACTTCATAGATCCTGCCGACGAAGTAATTAATTGATAGTTATCTAAATATAGAAAACAAACTATCAAAATTGCTCCTGTTACAAATTTTTTGTGCTCTGATACAACAACAATTATTGCGCTCACGACTGAAGACCTAGAGAACTCGCAAAATAGCCTATGATCAAAATCAATAGAGTCAAAGTATTCAACGAAAAGGTAATAAAGAATTGCAGTGGAAAAGCTAGCAAACATAACTACGCACATAAAAAAACCACTACTAAACCCTAAATACTTGATAAGAAATGCAGAAATTAGAATAAAAATAACTTCTGGTGAGAGAGCCACCACCAAAATCGCCAAGAAAGAAAATTTCCTGACAATGTATTTCTTCATAGTTCTTAGAGGGGCAAGGCTTATCATTAGAAAAAATGAAATAAGCAAAATGCACGACAACTGAAGAACTGAGTTTATAAAACTAAAAAATGAGTTCTGAAAAAAATTATAATTAAATCCCTCTTCAATTCCAAACATCCAAGAAACCTGTGAGAATATCAACAATATGAATAGAAAAGCCATTCCATTTTGAACAACAATACTTTTTATTTTGCTAGGTGGTAAAACATCCGAACTTCTTTTGGATAAAAGCTTGGTCTTCATACGACTAGAAATATAAACTAGGAATAAATAAACTAAAAGAGTTGTAACAAAGCCACTCAATGCCATGATGATCGCTGCAGTTATATCATTCGTGAACAGTATTCTGCTTGTGATCATTGGGCCGAAATAGTTAGTTTTCCTGAAGGTAACCATCTCAACAACCCAAGGCTCGAAAAAAGATACGAGAAAAATTAAGGAGCCTAACAACGGAAGAGCAGAGTAAAACCTAGACAAATCTAATATTTGCTCTTTGTCTTTCTCCAACAATAACTTTTCTTCATGTAAATCACTTTTTGAAAAGAAAAGCTCTATAAGTAGCACTAAAGGAAAAAAATATAAAGCTAGAGTCAGAGAAGGGACTAGAATATTAAAAACAACATCAGGTAAGTAAGGGCCTTCTTCAAAAACTGTCAAAAGCAAAAAAATTGAACTTTGTAGAGAAAAAGATCGAGAAATTGGGTCAAAAAGGTAATAAATAATAAATAGTAGTAATAGAACCCGCCTATCTCTAGCTTTTCTCAATTGGAAAGTTAGGCCTATTACAATCAGCATCGAGAGTAATGCTACTATCAACGTTCTTTGAAAAGAAAAAAGCACCTCGTTACTGAATATATCTCTAATATGAAAAAACTGATTACTAAATGTTATCTTAAAGTCATAAAAGTCGACAAACATTGCGCAAAAAAATGAGGCTATAATGAAAAGCGAAAAAACTCCAATAAGGGCATTGGCAGAATAAAACAATAAGTTATTCTTCATATGCGTAAGCACTTTCCAATATAAAAAAGTAATTTGCACTCAATGACTTGGTTGTTCTACCGCTTGTTTTTGCTATCAGTTCACAGCTATCCTTTCCAAACTCAAACTCCATTCGAAAGTAACGCTGGCCTTTTATATATAACTCTTGAATTAGAACAAGGTGGTCAGAAATAATGCTACCAAGGCAAAAATAAGCCTCTGAGGAAGAATTTTCATAATCTCCTTCATGTAAACTAACACTTCCTTCCCAAAATGATATATTAGAAAAGTTGAAAATATCATCCTTCAATTTTTCGACACAAAATATCCTTCTAAATTGCTCTATTGAGAATACGTTTGTGACACTTAGTGATTCAATAAATGAATTAGGAACAGTCTTTAAGTTTTGGTGGTGCTCACTGGGCGAAACACAATTAACAAAACATCCATTCTCTAGCAATTTAATTCTATCGGCGATAGACCAAAGCAAAGGAATATTATGGCTTATCACTAGCGATGGGGCTTCATTTCTTTTCCGTTCTCTTAATAAGCTTGTTAGTACTCTTTCGATCTGCCTTCCTACACCGACGAAAGGCTCATCAAGTATAAGAAGCTGAGGGTTTATCAGTAGCCCACGTAATACATTAATTCGTTTTCTTTCGCCTCCGCTTAAGCCATTCGCTAATAACTCTAATTTTTCATTTATGCCTAGTAACCGAGAGTTCAGAGTTAGCTTATTATTAAAACTCTCACTCCGTGTGTCGACTCCGAAATTAGCGCATACGAGTTCAATGTTTTGCCTGACTGATAAACTTTCGAATACGGTATCTCTCTGCGTGATTAAGTATGAGTTAGGTAGTGAGTCTGCCAATGAAGCTGCATATGTACTTTTCCCTGAACCAGAAATACCATAAATCCCAGTGATGCTTTTTAGCGAAATTTCATATTGAGGTATGTCTATATGACAATTATATTTGTTAATTTTAATAGGAGGGACTTTTATTGAATTTCCCATAGACTAAATTATCTTAGACCATTCTTTGGCGTTAAATGTGATGTCATAAACTCCAATTAGAATAGATATGACAATGCTTAAAGCTGCTAAATTCGTACTACCTAAATCCATAAAGCTGATAGTAATAATCATAAGCAGTAATTCGATTACCGATACCCAAGCCCATTTTTTGTTAAGCTCTTTTATATTTTGAGCCTCTTCGTTAGTAAGGTTAATCTTGTCCGGAGATATTAATTTAGTAGCGCTTATCCAGAATACGCAAAGAATCAAATCAAAAAAGAGCGCTACGGCTATGATAGTAGGAATAACAACATTAGTCGTGTTGCCTTGTAAATCAGCAAAATTTTTTGATATTGAAATTGCTACCATGTAGTGAAGCACGAATAGGACTAGGGTAAGCGTTTGGTCAGCAATGAACGAGTAATACAGATATCTAGGATTCTGAGTTCTTATATTTTTCTCTTTAGAAAGTGGGCTTGTAACTAATGCACCAGCGGTGTGCCTTATTAGAGTAATAAAGAAGTAGATTAAAATAACAATTTGCCATAACTGGAAGTCCCCCATATTACTCCAAAAAAGTGAGGACTTAGTAGAATCGCCATTCGCTATACTCTGTTTTGTAAAATAGTCATAGATACCCTCTCCTAACTTTTGCAGTATCGCAGCAAAAATCACAGTAACAATAAAAATCTTTGTAGAGTCTGCTAAGTGCGTAATTGGCTTTCCTTCACTCACCCTGTTATGCCTCTTAAATATATCGTATGGCTAGGTTTGGATATCTCTCAACGAAAATACCGTCTACTATTTCGGCCTCCATATTTTCGACCATCCATTTTCTTACTTTGTCTACTTCTATTTTCTTACAGCTAAATATATCGAAGATTAATTCCATTTCACCCTTTAAAACCATACATTTCAAAGAGACGTGAGAGGTTGTTATACCTACAATAAATTCTGCAAAATCTTCATGATTTGTTGTATATTCAACAGACGACAATTGTTTCATCCCTATGAAATTAATTAGTTCACCTATCTTTTTCGATGTGGAGTATATGTAAGATTTTGTTAGTCCGTAACTTTTCTTTAAAACAGCCCTAACTATCAAATGGCTATGGTTATCTGGCCCCGTATTGCACCTTTTTTCCATGTTAAAATCATTTTTACTTATCAATTTACAACCCATTTGATTGGTTGAAACTATTTGAATTTTTACGCTATAAGTCAAAAAGAAATTATCAATACTTTGCTTTATTTTTTCTTCAGATAACGCCTTCCTTTTGTAAACGAGATCAATCTGAATTATTCCAGGGTCGCATGAATCCCAATGATGAAAAGCCATGGTCAAAGAGTCAGATACTAGATAGCCAGTCCAACCACTGTTATTGATTGGCGTTGAGTATGAAAGTCTTTTTATTGTAGGGGTGTCGTTACCAGAAAGAGATAAAAATAGTTCATTTAATCCTATGTTTAGCTTTTTTGGATTAAACATAGGAGACTCTGCGCTATGGGAGAGCTCGGCTGTTATCAAATATTGTGTTAGCTCATTTATTTTCATATCACTTTCAAACATAGAATGTTAACACTAGGCTGTGATTCGTAATGCACTAATCGACGCTGGCAAGCGATTCTAAAAAGGTACATATACTCTTGATGGATGAACCCTACTATTCTCTATAAAAAATCCTAATTGTAAACAACATTTTCTGTTGAACCATTCTATTGGAGAGTCTACGAGCAAGACAGTATTAAACGCTGGTATGCTCGTTTTAGCCTGCATGGTAAATGGTATGCAAAGGAAACAAGGCAATTCTGTCTTTTTCCTTTGAAGTAACTTCTCTAAATACATCCTCGCTTCATGTAGTTAGTTTCCCACTCCTTAGCCCTCTTAGTATAAGAGGCAACGGCTCGATCAGTGGATAGCGCGAATCTGTCTTTGACCTGTTTGATCTCATCCATTTCAACCCCCGAAAGCTGATTGCCAAACATCTTGGGGGTGACGTGACTGTAGTGCTGTTCAATCATAGATATGGATGTACCACTCTGCTTCGCAAGTATTTCCATGCTAACTCGTTGAGCCATAAGCTCCCATGTAATATAGCTGTGACGAAGCGAATACAATGTGCGAGTACCGTGTGGCGACTCCTTCATTCCAAGTTCATCCAAAACAGCTGTGAATGTCCGGCTTAGCTCTTTAGTCGTCTTACCATTTTTTAAGCGGAATATTAGGTCACTTGGCTTCCGGTCTGGAAAATCTAGTGTCAGCAACCAAATCGCATCGTAGATATTGGCATTGCATACAACTTCGCGCGTGCCAGTAAATTTGGTTGTTTTGCCCTTTCTCACCGTAAGGTAAAAGCGTGCCATGTGGTCCTGTGTCTGTATATGAAGATCACCCCAAGTAAGCTGATTCAACTCAGAGCCAGGTCTTAGCCCGGTATTAATGGCAAACTCCATATAATAGAAAAGGCATCGTCTGATCTGTGCCGTTACTTCTTTTCTCGCATTTTTTTCCATTTCAGTGACTTTGGCACAAATGCGTTCATACTCTTCAGGTGTGAATGACGCGCGTCTTGTTCCTTCTTTACCAACATTGTTTAAATTGGGAACTTGTAGTGGTGACATCCACTGATTGTCCAATGCAATCTTGAAAACCATATTCAGAGCGGCGTTATGATTGAGAATTGTAGACTTGGATAACTCTTTTTTAGCGATCTCTATGCGCTTTACGTTAAATTTTCTGAGCTTGTCTTGGTCAATAGAAGTAATGTAGTTTCGGTCAAAAAATGGAATGTGATATTTTGTCAACGCTCCGATGTAGTCCTTGTAGGCAACCTTGCCAGTACCCATATCAAGTTCGTGTTGCATTTGCTCAATTGCTTTTTGAGCGACATCACGGAACCGCTTACTCGTCGATAACGTTCCTGTTTCAATTTTAATTTTGTACTCAGTTCGAAGATAGCGTGCTGTCGCCTTTGCCTCTTCTAAGTCTTTCTGCTTAGTCGTTTTGCAGTACCACTTCCCAAACAACTTAAAACGTGCATACCAACGTTTGCTGTTATCCTGCAAAAAAACATACAACGTATCATCGATGTTATGTCGATCAACTAGATTAGCCATTACCTACTGCCTTGCAAAGAAAAATAACGTGTATAGTTAATGTTACGTGGTTTGCGTGCAGTCGCAATCGAATTATGGATAGTTGCTGTTAATGTGTATTAACACAAACTACTTTATGCTGATTCCTCTACTCGTTAATTACATCAAATTATAGATTTGAGCTGCCAGTTGACAGCTGTCAACTATGAGCAGTCCCAAGAAACTTCACTTCAATGATGGTAGCACTCTTACAAGCATATTTATCAGCCCGTTTTTAACACTATTCACACTTTTAAGTTGTAACAACTTCCTTTCATCCTAGAGAAATCGCGCCTTATTCCAATATAGCTGAAACATATTCCAAATAAGTTTAAAAAATTTTGCGTTTAGATAAGTGAAATTCCTAATTTCACACCTAAGCGACCAATCGCTTAAAAAATCATTATTAATTTCAGTTACATACGGAAGGTTATCATGTGTTTAAAGAAAAAATCCTCAAATAGTATCCCAGCAATTGTCGACGATAGGCATTTGAAGCAACTGTCCAAAAAAGTAAGAGTAGCCAATAAAGATGGAACTAGGGCACTTGCACAGGTTTATGCCAACAGTAATTGGAAGAACCTTAAGTGCCAAAGCTTCAAAGAATGGGTTTCAAGTGAACTCCCAGAGCACTCTTACTGTGCTGCTAGAGCATTAGTCGAGTCTGGTCTCATTACTTACGATTTAACAGGAACATGGAAAAGAGTTGGTGACTTTTCACAGAACTCTATGCGTTGTTTTCGTGATTTAGACTACGACCAGAGACAGCATGTTTGGTCATTCTTAGCAAGAGAGCACAAACAAGAGTTCGGTACCAAAGAAATAACGGCGAAATGGCTTACTGCAAAGCGAGTGAAGTTGGCAAAGAGCGGGTATTTAGGTCAGAAACAGGAAGATGTTAGGCCGCCGTCGAATGGGCGGCTATTTGATTCGCTGGACCCCGAAGATAAAGAACATTCATCTCAAAGTAAGCATAACTGCACAGATAGCTTTTGTAATGATGAGAATGACTTATCAGAATCAAAAGAGTCTCAATTTCAGAAAGAGATTTTTGAAGATGTTGTTCAAATCCAGAAACCACCACAACTGTTAGCAAATCAAAAAAAGAGGATAAAACGATTTAAAGCCCTACTCGAACAATTCGACGGAAGCCAGAGTGTAGGAGAGTTCCTTATCGAAAAAGTCGTAGATGAGTACGTCGATAAGCTCCCATCGATCGATCAAGTCATAGCCAGAACGGCAAAAAAACGATGCGTAAAGATCAACAGGCTACAGAATAAGCGGCTTGTCGGTACTTCTGTTAATGGAGGAGAATAAATATGAATATCCTACCAACTATAGAAATTGATGCGCTTGCTCTGACTCTCAAAGGTTCACTCAAGTTTGATGCGAGAATTTTGCAGCGAAGATTCATTTCACTTTCAAGGAATTTTAGACAACAAGCCTTCGCCACAAACAGATATAAACAAGCGATACGTATTCCGCTTGATTCAAGTTGTGTTGAGTTTTTTTGACAGCAGCAAACCTTGGTTATTGGTGCAAATAGACCCAAAGAATGCCGCTAATGATTCACCGTTACAGGTAGAACTAAAGTCATTTCCGTATTCGAATAAACACTTTGAGCTTGTTGGTGAAACAATCAAATATCTGCTTGATTATAAAGGTCTCATATCTAGCTCCGAACTGACCGTAACTAGATTGGATCTCGCAATTGACATACAAGGTGATTTGTCCAAGGTATTAATACACAAAAGTAAAACCAGAGTTACTGAAACGAGCTATGGACAAGATGGTAAACTTCGGTGTATTCGGCTTGGGCGTTCAAGGTCTAAGCGTTATGTTGTCGTCTATGGTAAGGGATGGAGAGAATCAAGAACGACAAAAGTATTTCAAGGCAATAAGTTGCGCATAGAAATGCGATGCAGACCAAGAATATCGCTTTCGGATATCATTGTAAGTCTTAATCTCCAAAGCTTTCTGTCGAGCATTTATCTATATGATTTACAGAAAGTTCGTTCGTCAAATATTTTTGATTCTCAGACACTTAGGCTTTGTAAACACTTTGGTATTACGCCTATCGTAATGAGCAGTAAGCCTGCCACTAGAAAAAGGTTGCTTAGATACCTGCGAGCTTATCAAAAGCAGATTATCTCTGACTCTATGATTGAGAGCGGGTTATCCAGAATCGAAAAGCAGTTGAAACTGATATCGAATAAATGTGATAAATAGGTCAAAAACAGCGGCAGGAATCCCCTGAAATAGGCGTTACATTGTGGGTATGGCTGTGGTCCAGCAGCCGCTTTTTCCCACTAAAAACAACGCTTATTCAGGAGATTCCTATGGATGCACAGTGTCCGTATCAGCTTTATTTGGCTCGATTATCAAGCAACAGTAGGCGGTCAATTCAGGCTCAGTTAGAAGGCATTGCTGATGTCATGGGTTGGCTGCTTGATGATTTACCCACCAAACTCGCCAGTGTTGACTATGCACAGGCGCTTTCCATTCAAAACACACTTTTACGCGAAGGCCATGCGCCACGCACGATTAACAGAGCCATGATGGCCATTCGCGGTGTGGTAAAAGCTGCCGTTATTACCAACCAAGTCGACCAACAACATTATCTTAATCTTCAATCTGTGCCCAAAGTAAAGCATGGGCAGCATGCAGGTACACCGCTTACGGTGCATCAGGTAAGAAAGCTATTTCGGCTACTAGCACAGAACCGCGCGCCTTTAGGTCTGCGGAACTATGCCATCTTTGCTGTGATGCTAGGATGTGGCTTGCGCCGCAGTGAAGTCGCCGACTTAAATAGTGGGCACTATGACTATGAAAAACGCACACTGTTTGTTGCCCAAGGCAAAGGCAATAAGTCGCGTACCGTCTACTTGCCTGACTGGGTGCAAGTAACCATCGAAGACTGGATGGAGGCTCGTACTGACAAGCCTGGCTACCTATTCTGCACAGTAAAACGCGGTGGTCATGCGCATAACGGTAATCCTATTAACGGTGAACTGGTTTACTCGCTCGTTAAACGGTATTTCAAGGAGCTTGGCCTGCCTACCGTTACACCACATGACTTACGCCGAACCTATATCACCCGATTACTAGACCAAGGCGCTGATCTCAATACGGTTAGACAAATGGCAGGGCATTCGGATATCTCAACCACCGTTATCTACGACAAGCGCGATGACAAAACCATGCGTAAAGCAGCAGATGAACTTAATTATGGTGATGCAGGACTGCCGCTATGACATCGAGTAACAATGAAACCAGTGCGCTTCCTGCATTGGGCTCGAATCTGACTTTGCGCTTGTTGGAAGTTACACCAACACATGTAGATTTTGATTGGTCTGCCACATTGCCCAAGGTGATAGACAAGAATGTGCGCCTTACTAAGGCATTGAAAAAGCAGGATGTTAAGAAGGTACTGTTATCAAATCTTGTACTATCTGCCGAAGAGAAGCGGTTATCACAAAACCTCGAAAAGGTTTGTGAGCTGTTTGGACTAGCACATCCATGCGGCGAGATAATGCTCTTCACAATGCTGCTAGCCATTAATGAAGGCTTCGCCAAGCTTTACTCCGACATGGAATTTACCGTCCAGCGTCTGACTAATCAGCGCATCTTATGCCATATGTTCGAGTCGAGCATTGAGGCATTACACGATGCACAGACAAAACTCTTTGAACTCGGTTTTGTCGATAGCATGGACATCGATAATCTATCAACCCTAGGTCTTCCGTTCTTTCTTCGCAATGCGCTATTGACGACAACGATAAAGACAAAAGAGCAGCTGTTAGCGCCATTGATGACATGTAGCCCAGAGGCACAGTTCGGGCTTAAAGACTTTGCTCATATTAACTACGATTTGGTGAGCGAGTACCTCAATGCCGCAATTGATAAACAGGTGTCGGGTGTTTCGCTTCTACTTTACGGTGAAAGTGGCAACGGCAAGACCGAGCTTGCCCGAACGCTTGCAAAGACCTCTCATCGTCAGCTTATTGAGGTACGTGCAAAAGACACCAAGCAGACGGCTACGCAGAATGAATTTGGTTATCCGTTTGCCAGCGATGAACGGCTGCAAAGCCTGAAGCTGTTACAAACCTTATTAGGCAGTAACAGCAATGCCATGTTACTAATTGATGAATGTGAAAGTCTGTTCGACCAAGCCGATACCCGATATACCAAAGAAAGGCTACAGCGGTTTATTGAACACACCCAAGTGCCGTGCATCTGGATAACCAACTATATCGACTGGCTGGAGCCGAGCTACATTAGAAGGTTCAAGCTGGTGATGGACGTCACAGCGCCGCCTGCGTCGCAGCTTGAATCCATTATCCAGAAATCCAGTAAAGGCTTGCGTCTGGCCAAGACGTTCAAACATCAATGGGCAAAAACAGATAATCTCACGCCAGCGGTAATAGATAATGCCTGCCATGTTTCCCAATTGGTAAATCACTCGGGTAACGATGCCGAAAAGACGGTAACCGAAGTGGCTGAAAACACCTTGATCGCATCTGGCCTCTTGGAGTCTGTACCGAAATACCAAGGTGACATGCCGTTTGATATGAGCCTGCTCAATATCAAAGGCCCCAAGTCGCGAATTCGCGACATCGATAGTGCGATTAAATGCGATGCGCCTATTCGTGTATTACTAACTGGACCACCCGGCACAGGAAAAACCGCATTGGCTCATCATCTTGCCGAGGTTCACGACAAGGCAATTATCCGTGTCTCAGCATCGGATGTGCTCAGCAAATACGTGGGCGAAAGCGAGCAACAGGTTTCAGGGCTGTTCTATCGCGCCCATCGTGAACAGGCCGTCTTGCTTATCGATGAAGTCGATAGTCTGTTAGCAAGCAGGCAGCACCTGACCGCCCAACACGATGTACAACTGGTCAATGAACTGCTGACGCAACTTGAGTGCAATACACAGCCCGTGTTCGCTGCCACCAACTACGCAGCCAAGTTAGACCATGCGGTGCTGAGACGCTTTGACATCAAGCTTGAATGCACGTACTTGTCAGTTAAACAACTGCATACGCTGTACAAGCAAACGCTTGGCATACGCGTTCTCACGCAGTCTGAGGCCTCTGCACTCAGTAAGCTTAAGCATATTACGCCAGGTGATTTGGCCATCGTTGCCAGACACATGCGTTTTAACCCCAAGACGGACCACCGCAATCAAGCACTCTCGCTGCTTGTTGAGGAAAACCGTCGCAAACAACCTAAAACTCCAATCGGCTTTATAGCCGACTAAACCAACCTAGAAGGTATACAACATGACTACATCAGTATTGAGTTCGCTCAAGGTTATCGCTCGTCCTAAAATCGAGCCAAAGCCACCGGTTCTCGGCAAACGCCTCAAGCTCATTGAAAAGCTGGAGCAGCAAAAAGAAATGGCTGTCTGCATGATAGAGAACCGCCGTTTCGAAGCCTTTCGGGATAAGAAGGTCAAAAATCCCGAGACAGGCGAAGTCATTGTTCAGCGACGACCTACCACCGTGAGACCTTGGTATTACGACAGTGACAACCACTACTATCTGGAAGTCAAAGTGAACAATAAACCTATCGATATACAAAAAGGTAAACCTGCTATTGATATCGGTGATAAGGCCAAACTGCCTGAGGTAATCGACACCATCATTAAAGCGACAGAGTCCGGCGAGCTGGATGAGTTCTTACTAAAACCTGCTGTACCGAAGAAGGCTAAGCAATAGAACACAGACTGCGGATAACGCTCTTTGTGTTATCCGCTTCTATTCATCTGGCAAGTAGGATACTGCCGCAAAGATAGGTACTTGGCTTATCTGCATAGCAATAAATTAGTGTTCTTCCAACGAATCTAGCGCCGAAAAGCGCACATCACATCCAATCAAAACATTCGAGGTATTTTATGCGTATCCATTACGATGGACTGGCTTTGCCTGTCTCAACCAAATTCGCCCATGCACTTCAGACGCTGTTAATTGAAAAGCAGGCAGATTCAGAGTCCGTCACAATAAACTTTCGTGACCCAACCTATTCACCTGAAGAAGGCGGTTTCCACCCAGTCGAGATTAGGCTCGAACGGCAAGGCAACAAATGGCACTTTTGCTATATCACCGACTTCGCTTATGTCGGCAGCGGGCCGTATGCAGAGCTTGCCAAAGAGCTCGACTTTGACTTCCAGTCTGGTGTCTTTCAGAACCTATTCGGGGTATTTCCTATCGAGCAGGCAACAGAGATGTTTAAAATTTGGGAAAGTAACTTTCTCCGCTATTGGTTGAGTATGAATGCCTATCGCATTGAACAATCCAACTAAACAAAAAACAAGAACTGGACTTTTAGAATTTCAGGAAATGCTGTATATTTGAACATATGTTTGGAGAATTATAATAATGTTCACTTCTATTGAATTGTGCGCTGGAGCGGGTGGCCAAGCGTTAGGTCTGGAATGGGCCGGTTTTGAGCACCTGTGCCTAGTTGAGAATGATCATCATGCTTGTGAAACACTTCGTTTGAATCGAAAGCATTGGCAAGTATTTGAGCAAGACCTTAGAAAATTTGATGCGAAAAAGTACGAAGGTGTCGATCTTGTTGCAGGAGGTGTTCCCTGTCCTCCTTTCTCTGCAGCCGGCAAACAACTAGGTGCAGATGACGAAAGAAACCTGTTCGACGAGGCCCTTAGAATTGTTGAAGAGACCTCAGCCCGAGCAGTCATGCTGGAAAATGTTAGAGGTCTTCTTGATGATAAGTTCTCAGACTACAGAAACTCGATAGCTAACAGACTAACTGAGCTCGGCTATCGCTCCGAGTGGAAACTTTTAAATGCGTCTGACTTCGGAGTGCCACAATTACGTCCAAGAGTGATTCTTGTGGCGTTAAAGGAAGAACTTTTTCCATATTTCAATTGGCCAGAGGAACAGCCAAATTCGGCCCCTACTGTCGGTGAAGCTTTATATGATCTGGTGGCAAAAAACGGCTGGCCACACGCAGAGGAATGGAAATCAAAGGCTAATAAAATTGCACCTACTCTGGTAGGGGGATCCAAAAAACATGGTGGTCCAGATTTAGGACCCACTCGTGCTAAAAAAGCGTGGAAGGAGTTATCCGTAAACGGCCATTTGGTACAATATGATTCTCCAGCAAATGATTTCATTGGCAAAGAGGGCTTTGAAAATATGCCTTATTTGTCTCTTAGGATGGCTGCAAGAATCCAAGGGTTTCCCGATGATTGGGAGTTTTTTGGTAAGAAGACTCACTCATACAGGCAAATCGGAAATGCGTTTCCTCCCCCAGTTGCTTCGGCAGTAGGAGCTCAAATATACAACGCTTTAGTCACCAGCTCTCAAGCTATAAGACAAAAATCTCAAAATCATCAGATTTCAGGACAAGTAGAGTTGGTTTAATCCAAGTATTGGCATATGCATGGTCTTTGCCGCATCACAATGCCGTCCTATTCGAATCCGTCCGTTGTTAAGGTTTAGATAGCAAGTTTGGATTAACAGCGACAAACTCATCTGCACCCACATTCGCAAACCCATAATCTTCAAGAATTTTACTATCGTAGGCACCAGTTAGAACAAGTATTCCCTCTTTCTCTAACTGATCTCTTGCACCTCCATTTTTTCTCAACCTTTTCATTGGATCCTTCTGGGTTGCAACACACTCAACAATATATCGATTCATTACCACATTGGGCACTAAACGACACAATCGGCGTATCTTCTCTGCGCCTGAAGCAAAAGGGTCTGTAAGTTGATAGCATATTTCTGGGCTTAGGCTTTCGAAAAAGTTGGCTTGCATCTCTACGTCCTTGCCAATCCAAAGGATAGCTTTATTACCAGAACTTATGCTCCGCTTCTTATCTTGATTCATCCCAGTGGAAATGTTGTCCATTGAACAGTAAACGATTCCGACACTAAACAACCCTTTTGTGTCATTGATTTTAACTAACAAACAATGCTGATTTATTGCCTCTTTTGGGATCATCCAGCTGCTACCGATTGTATTCTTTACATCCAATTCCTTTCCACCGATGGAGAGATCCAAAATATCCCCTTTAGGCAGCTTAAACAGATGCCTTAGAACTATTTCAACCTTTGTACCAATGTAAGTCTTCTCGGTCTTTTCAATTTGAGACAAACTAAATCGTTGCGTTCTAGGCATGTCAATAACTTCATCCACTGCATTGCGCAATGTTGGTCCAACGTCTTCGAGAAAGCCACCAACGCCACCTAACAACTCAACAAGCGACTTCGCAATTGACACGCTGTCCAAGGCATCTGGATTGATTCTTAAGAACTCCTTGATACACTCAACATTTCTCATATCCATGGGTTACAACTCCTGTTTGTGTTCTTTTCAAGTTAGCCTATTTCATTGTCTGAGGAAATTTAAACTTGAATAGCATGAGAGTCGTGTTTGAAATTAGCTCAATTGCATTTTGGCCCAAGTGTTATAAAAATCCTCTTCATTACCTAATTTACTTAGCCTGGATTTGATTAGCGTTAGTAACTAGGTATTTAGTTCGTGCTCGTGGTTTTAACATCAGATCCTGAGCTTCTAATTATTCAGGATTGCATCAACAAAACTTAGAACTTCCAAAAAACTGTCGCGGTTATTAGGTAAAAAACAATAAAAACAATTATAACATCCCTCAAGTTAGTAATGTC
Organism: Planctobacterium sp. R6; assembly: GCF_055755215.1. Lineage (NCBI taxonomy): Bacteria > Pseudomonadati > Pseudomonadota > Gammaproteobacteria > Alteromonadales > Alteromonadaceae > Planctobacterium > Planctobacterium sp. R6. The sequence continues at coordinate 75,726 of NZ_JBVTQY010000018.1, read as the reverse complement.
CTTGATACTGTCGACTCTTGTCTCATCTACAGATTCAATTGCCTTGTCAATTTTTTCAGAGATCGTATCCCTTGCGAAACTGTTGTCGATATCGGTTGTTCGACGTTTATACAAATCCAATTTCGTTAGTGTGTTTTCCGCAATTCGCTTAATAAACTTTGTCTTACTTACTAAAGATCTAAAAACTAGGAATAGAGCAAGGGCAGCACTAAAAATGAGAGCAAGGCTGATGTTTTTTTCCGCACCACGCAATGCTGAAGCAAGAATAACTGCGCCAGGAACAGCCAACGCTTGTACATAAAAACCTTGAATTTGTTCTTCTACTTTATTAGTAAAGTCACCAACATCGTCCTCTAAATCTTTAACAAACTCCTCAAACGAAAAACTCCTTAAATATGTTTCGTAATTGACATGAAAATTATTTAGTAACTCTTCTCCGAATTCAAGAAAATCAACAAATGTAAGCCCCTGGTCTTCGGCTAATTGGATAATCGATACCCGCATAGTTGATAGCTTTTCACCCTTATGGGCATCTTCCTGAGTGCATGATTCGAGAAGCCTTGATGGTGAGGTGATAGAACTTATGAGACTTTCAATAACCGATGAATGAATTTGTGATGGATCAAACGACACTACCGTGGAAGACTTTTTAGCCTTTTGATCTACAAATACATACGACCAACTTTCGTTATTGCGGTCATTTGGGAAACTATGATCAGCGATGATTTTGAAAAACTGAACCCAGCCTTTGATATGCTCTGCAAAATGCCCAATTTGGATGAAGCTAGTTCCTTTACTCAAAACAATTAATTCGCTGGGGAAAGTATCTAGATCACAAGACAGTGCGGACTCAAGTAATTCATGAAAGTCTGCATAAACAAAGTTCAATTCTTCAATACTAACGGTGCCAGTATTGTTATTGATATCAAAGTGATAAGTTTCATAGTAATCTGAAGAAAAGAGCTGATCAAATTCATCTTTACTCAAATCTTTTGAAGTTAAAAAATCTCCGGATAAATATAGTTTTCCAGCTGAAAATAGCTCTTTAGCTTCGTTAATCATTTTGAAGCTTTTTCAATTCTTCGATTGTCGTAGGATCTTTAATTTTTGTCCTGATAGTCAGTTCATTGTTATTGTCATTGAACTCTATGTTCCCTTTTATACCTTTGCCTCTGAACAAAGATTTTTTAAGTTTTAATGCTCCAACTTCAGTATCTAGAGATATGAACTCCAACGTGTCTCTGTCGTTTTTGGTGATTTTGAACTCTTCATTTACTTTATAATTGAACTCTTGCACAAAATCCTCAAATGAGGACTTTGATATTTCGATATCTTTCTCTGACCTAAGGGATGAATAGATAACTGAACTTAACTCTTGAAGTTTTGTTGCGAATTTTTGCCTTTCATTGAAGTCAATTTTTGCAATTACCTTACTGGTACAGCTTTCTCTTTGAGTCCGGCTTAATTTTTTTGTTTCCAGAAAGTCGTTTAGTGCCTTCAATACATTGGTAACACTTTCTTTATTTTTGATTAAATTTTCAGCATCAAAAAATTTAACGAAATAGTTAGTAGTACCGCCACTGCCATTGATAAAGGAAACATCGATGTCTTCTTCATTAGCAATTGAAGCATTGAATTCTTCTATGTTAATAATAGCGCCTTGCATTACATCTTCGAAATCAATGATTTCAGTTCCTTGCGGCGCACCTTCATCGTTGAACCTGAGTGCGGACTTGTCTTTTAACAAAACAACAAGAAGGTTTTCAGTGTAAAGAGGTTTTTCTTCTGTACTGTCTTCTAGTTCTTTTCTGTACATGAGAAATATCTGAACAACCTTGCTTTGAACGCGAGACGTTTTTAGAACGATGCTGTTCTCTGTTTGCATACTCTTGACGAAATCGGCGAAACTTATATTTCCATTACTTTTCAAGTGCGCACTAAAGCTGCTTGCAAGAGACTTAGGCTTTGGGGGAAACGGTACTTTACCGTGGTTTTTTGATCTTCTTCGAATTTTTTGATCAGCTTCTTTCGCAAATGCAACGACAAAACTGTTTGTGTTGTCCCAAGAATGTCCGACAGTTCCAATCCATTTTTTTGTTTTGGAATCTTGTTTGTAAGGGATACTTATTCCACCAGAAACTTCTACATTCATGCGTGCTAACTTCCTTATTGATTACATTCAAGTGCAAAGTCTAACAACAAGTTGCCGAAAACAACAATCAATTGATGTGATGTTAAAGTGATTTGAGGAGCACAAATTGATGATTGGCTAGGGATAGAATGGAACGCTTTTTTGAATCACAAAAAACCGACTATAAGGTCGGTTTAATAAGCTAAAATCTCTTGCAAAGAATGGTACCAGAGGCCGGACTTGAACCGGCACAGTGTTGCCACCGGCGGATTTTGAATCCGCTGCGTCTACCAATTTCGCCACTCTGGCATCAAATTTTGATGTCTGCAAAGTACTAAAACTTTGCAAATCTTTGCAAGCAATTTTTTGCTTTTTAAAGTCTAAAGGTGCTTACCTTTCAATGACTTGCCATCTTGACATTACTAGACGCGCTTAATTTTGAATCCGCTGCGTCTACCAATTTCGCCACTCTGGCACATTATATTGTTTTTTTGGTTTCATGGTTACCTGTTAGTCAGGTAATGTCTACCAATTTACTCGCTACCGTCCATGGTGCTCGCCCTTCGGGCCATGCTTCGCATGTTCAAATTTGTTCCCTACAAATTTGTCGCCACTCTGGCACATCATATTGTGTTTTGATTTCTTAGTTACCTGTTAGTCAGGTAATGTCTACCAATTTCTTCTGACCTTAGCCGGTCAGGAGGCGAGAATTATATGCAGTGAGATTTTACATGCAAGTGTTTTATTACGCTTTTTGGTCAGTGTGGTGAAATAATACCCGGATTTTTCGGGTTCTCCTTGTAAAGGGGTTACAGAGGGAGAGTCTCGGGTTAAAAAGCGCAGAAAAACAACCTGGATACTGGTAGACTTTGCGCAAATTTCTCGGAGTATTATGTGTGCCTAAAGAGCAATTGCTAGTCGGATTCCCGCGCGCGGGATTTTTGCGCCGTTTAGCGGCCATGGTTTACGATATCTTAGTTGCCGTCGCGGTAGGTATGGTTGCCGCTATGGTAATGACGGTTACGCTGATCTTGTTGTTTGAAAATGGCGTGCTGGATAAACAAGGCTATGAGCATGTCAGCGACATTATTCAACATTCTGTGCTGTACAAAAGCATTGTTCAGGGCTGGGTGTTTCTCTGGGTGACGGGGTTTTTTGTCTGGTTCTGGCGCAACGGTGGGCAAACCATTGGCATGCGTGCCTGGCGTATGAGGTTGTTCAGCACCAACAATAAACCAATGGGTTATGGCCGTGCCTTTTTGCGCATGGTGTTTTCTTTAGGCGGACTGGGAACGTTGCTGGTATTGCTGGATGTTAAAAATAAACAATCGCTGCAAGACCGACTGGCAAAAACCGAAATGCGCGTACTCTCCAAAGAAGCCAATGATCACAAGCAGTGGTAAGCCTCAGCGTCGATATTCTGCTTACCCTCAACATCTTTATTCAATCAGTATAATTTAAATTACTGATTAAAATCTCTGAAACTAATCGTCTATGCTCCGGTCTATGGGAATTGTGCAGTAACTTTAGACGCGGAGAACCCGATGACTTTTTTGGAAAGCCTGACCATCAGGAAGCGATTAGCTTATGGATTTGGCGTAATTTTATTATTGATGATTGTACTCACCGTTATGGGTATTCAGAAGGTCAATTTCATCGATCATACTTTGGCTGACATTACCGATGTGAACTCGGTGAAACAGCGCTTTGCGATTAACTATCGGGGCAGCGTTCATGATCGCGCCATTGCCATCAGAGACGTTGCGCTGGCGCGTTCTCAAAATGAAGTCAGAGCGATAGAAGCGGATATTATCAGGCTCCAGGCCTTTTATGCTGAATCAGAGCAAAGCATGCAAGCGATGATGGATAGGGGAGTAACCTTTACCCCGGCGGAGCAGCGCATCCTGTCAGATATCCGTAACAAGCAACAACAAACACTGCCGATTGTGCAGGAAGTATTAGATAGAAAACGTCGCGGTGAAACCCTGAATGATGAAATTCTGGATCATGCCCGGCCCGCTTTTACGGCATGGTTGGCCAGTATCAACGAATTTATCGATTATCAGGAAGCTGCTAATCAACAAGCTACACCGAAAGCCCGAGATGTGGCTGGTAATTTCGAATATCTGATGTTTTGGTTAACGCTGGGAGCGGTGGTTATTAGCGTTGCCGTAGGTGTTTTAATTGAAAAAAGCTTGCGTCACTCGCTGGGCGGTGAGCCATTCCGGGCGGCAGGCGTATTGACTGAAATCGCTCAGGGGAATTTGGCCGAAGAAGTCACAACGGCCTATCCGCAAAGCATGTTGGGGTCTATTCAAAAAATGCGCCTAACCCTTTCTGGCATTGTTGCCAATATAGTTTCAGCGGCAGCAGAGCTAACCAATCAGGCCGGGCAACTGGCTATCGGCTCTGGAGAAATTTACAATGCCGCGCAATCTCAGGCAACCCTGACCCAGCAAACCCACAACCGTCTTGATGCGTTACAACAGGTAACGTTGAAAGTCACTGAAATTGCCGCGCGAACAGAAGAAAACTCTTCGCAAACGGTAAACTACGCCAATCAGGGGCGAACAGCCATTGCGGAGTCTTTTGCGGCGATGGAATCTGTGTCGAAAACGGTGAATGAAACAGTGACGCAAATTCGACAGCTTGAGGAACGCACCAAACAGATTGGTGGCATAACCAGTGTGATTAGTGGTATCTCTGAACAAACCAACTTACTAGCGCTCAATGCCGCCATAGAGGCTGCCAGAGCCGGTGAATCTGGACGGGGCTTTGCTGTAGTGGCGGACGAAGTAAGAAATTTGGCAAAACGCACTGGCGAAGCAACAGCAGAAATCGAAGTCATGCTGGGACAGGTACAGGAAGAAACAGCCGCATCGGTGGCCGCAATGGAAAAAACGCAACCTCAGGTGGAAAGCGGAACAACCCTGATCCAGGAAGCCGCTCAGTTGTTATTACAAATTAACGAGCAGGCCAGTGATTCTCTGGACAGAGTGAAAGATGTTGTAGCAATGACTGCTGAGCAAAAATCAGCTATCAATGAGGCCTCTGAGGCTATGCGGGAGATCTCCCGTATGTCGGAGAATGCGATAGTGGCATTGGAGCAAAACCGCATGGCAACACAGGCATTGAATGGATTGTCCACTGAACTAAAAGGCAATGTCGCCTTTTTTAAATTGTCACGGGTGTAATCTGCACGGGCGCAGCAGTGATGGAATCAGCTGCGCCACTATTGCCTTTTCAGCAGTTGCATCGCCACAAAAGCAAATACCACACTGGGTAACAGTGCGCCTAAAAAGGGTGGCACCTGGTAAACAATACTTAGCGGCCCAAATACCTCGTTGCTGATGAAAAAACCAAAGCCCGTCAGCACACCCATAATGATTCTGGCACCCATAGTCACACTGCGCAGCGGTCCAAACACGAACGACAGTGCCATCAGTAACATCACACCTACTGAAACCGGTTGCAATACCTTGCGCCAGAAGGCCAGGTCATAACGGGATGCGTCCTGACTATTGTTGTCCAGATACTGAATATAATCCCGCAGTCCGGAAATAGACAAGGCTTCGGGTTTGACCGTCACCACGCCCAATTTGTCGGGGGTTAATGTGGACTCCCATTGCACTTCATAGAATGACGAGGTAGTCACCCGGCCATTGAGTTTAGTGCGTCTGACTCGCTCCAGGCGCCAGGCCTGTTGAGTAAAATGAGCTTCTTTAGCCACCGTGATTTCGGTGAGCTTGCGCTGCTCGTTAAACACGTAAATGGTGATATCGCGCAAGGTGTCCTTATCGACAACTTCGCCAATACTGACAAACTTGTCGCCATCTTTTGCCCAGGTGAGTCGGTCGGTGGCAAACAGGCTACCCCCTGATATAGCCTGGGCACGGATTTCTTTAGCTTTGGCTTCGGCATTAGGCGCCACCCATTCACCCAGCGCCATCACAAATAACACCATGACCAGTGCAGATTTCATGGCAGACATGATGATATTCCAGCGGCTAAGTCCGGCGGCCTGCATCACTGTTAACTCGCTGCTGCTGGCTAACATGCCCATACCGGTTAAACCACCAATCAGAGTGGCCATGGGAAAGAATTGTTCTATTTCGCGCGGCATGGATAACAGCACATAGATCCCGGCTACGATAAGGTCATAGTTTCCGGTGCCTACTTTCTTCAACTGTTCGATAAAGCTGATCAGGGTGCTCAAACCTACCAGCACCGACAGGCTTAAAAAGGTGGTACCTAACAGGGTGCGGGCCAGATACCAGTCGATAATCTTAAACATGACGTAACCCCCGGAAACGGGCGCGTACTTTTACCCCAAAGGTGCGACCTTTTAAAATCAACATCATACCGACAAGCAGCATCACCAGATGTACCCACCAGAGCCCCAGTGTGGTGGGGATCTTGCCATCTTCCAGCACTTCCCGGCCCATCATCAGCAACAGAAAATAGCCCAGATAGAGCAGGATTGCCGGGAATAACTTACCAAAGCGGCCCTGACGAGGATCCACTGAGCTGAGCGGTACAGCGATGATCACTAAAAACGGGATGGACAGCGGAATGGCGATGCGCCACTGAAACTCAGCAATGGCCGCCAGGCTTTCTTCTTCCATTAAGGCTTCAGTGGGGAAGGCGCTGAGTTTGCGTCGTTTTTGAACGGCCTGCTCTTCGCCCAGTGCGATCTGCACCTGATACTCTTCAAACTCCACCACACGATAGTCGCGCAGTCCCAATTTGCCTTCGTACTGATTGCCAGATGTCAGGATCAGTTTTTGCGAGCCATCCGGACTTTCAGAAATATAACCACCTTCAGAATGTACTATGTGCACCAGTTCGCCGGCTTTTTCCGGATCGTGCTGGGCCACAAACACATTCTTAAGTTTATTGTCGCTGTCGATCTCTTGTACAAACAGTACCGCTTTTTTATTAGCGGTTTCTTCAAAGCGGCCGGGTAATAAGGCGGATAAACCGGATTCGGCAGAGAGCTGTTCTTCCAGCTGATATTCGATTTCAGTGGCCAGTGGTGCCAGCCATAAAGTCAGGGAAGCACTGAGTAGTGACATGATGACAGCGAGCACCAACATCACTCGCGCCACATACCATTCGCTAATACCACAGGCCCGCATTACCGCCATTTCACTGTCTACGTGCAGGCGACCATGGGCCAGCATAATGCCAAGAAAAACACTTAACGGCAGGATCAGGGCGGCCAGCACCGGCATCTTCAATGCCAGAAAATTCAATACTAATCCGGCTGGGATATCACCATTAGAGGCTTCGGCCAGCACCCGGACAAATTTTTGAGTAACAAAGATCGCCATTAAAACCAGAAAAACGGCGAGTTGGGATTTGAAGGTTTCCTTCAACAGATATCTGAATATGAGCACGATTTATCCGGTCGAAAAGATGTATTTTTACTGGCAAGCACAGGAATTTTAAGTAAACTAAGTATTTTTATAAGTTTAAAAAATAAAAACTGCACCCTGCCTGAATAAAAAAGCCAACCTTATTATTATGAACGTTGAATCAGGGGCTTGTAAACCTGCCATGTTCGACAACGTAAGACTTTTTTTGTTCAGTCGTAAGTAACGCGAGTTCGAAATAGCATTATTTCGGACATTTTGTTGCTGGTTTGAGAGAGGAATAATGATGGAATTTCACGTAAAAAGCGGTAGCCCGGAAAAACAACGTAGCGCCTGTATTGTGGTGGGCGTTTTCGAACCTCGCCGTTTGACTGCTGTGGCCGAACAATTAGATGTGATCAGCGAGGGTTACATCAGTAATTTGCTGCGTCGCGGAGATTTGGAAGGCAAGCCCGGTCAAATGCTGTTACTGCATCATGTTCCCAATGTCTTAAGCGAGCGCATTTTGCTGGTGGGCTGTGGTAAAGAGCGAGAGCTGGACGAGCGCCAGTACAAGCAAATTATCGCCAAAACCATTTCTACCCTGAACGAAACCGGCTCTATGGAAGCAGTTTGCTTCTTAACGGAACTGCATGTTAAAGGTCGCGATACTTACTGGAAAGTGCGTCAGGCGGTTGAAAGTACCAATGATGCCTTGTACCGCTTCACGCAAATGAAGTCCAAAAAAGACGAAGCACGTCGTCCACTGCGTAAAATCGTATTTAATGTACCAACCCGTCGCGAGTTACCTGTGGGGGAGCGCGCTGTGGAGCACGGTCTGGCGATCTCCAAAGGTATGAATACCTGTAAAGATGTGGCCAACATGCCGCCCAATATCTGTAATCCTGAATACCTGTATCAGCAAGCTGTAGAGCTGGAAAAGCAATACCAGAACGTCAGCATTGAGCGGGTTGGCGAAAAGGAAATGGAAAACCTGGGCATGAACTCCTACCTGGCGGTGGGCAGAGGCTCCCACAATGAGTCAGTGATGACCATCATCAACTATCGCGGTGGTGCTGCTAGTCACGATCCAATCGTGTTGGTGGGTAAAGGCCTGACCTTTGATTCCGGTGGTATTTCTCTAAAACCAGGCGAAGGCATGGATGAAATGAAATACGACATGGGCGGCGCGGCAGGTGTTCTTGGTGCAATGCACGCTATCTTGGAACTACAACCTTCAGTCAATGTCATCGGCATTTTGGCGGGTTGTGAAAACATGCCAGATGCCAATGCTTATCGTCCAGGCGATATACTGACCACTATGTCGGGTCAAACCGTTGAAGTCCTCAACACTGACGCAGAAGGTCGCCTGGTATTGTGTGACGCCCTGACCTATGTGGAGCGTTTTGATCCGGATACGGTGATTGATGTGGCCACCTTAACCGGCGCCTGTGTGATTGCCTTAGGTAAACACGCCACCGGTTTAATGAGTAGTCATAATCCTCTGGCGCACGAACTGATCAATGCCTCCGAGCAAAGTGGTGATCGCGCTTGGCGTCTGCCTTTGTGGGATGATTATCAGGAGCAGATCGAAAGTCCGTTTGCGGATATGGCCAATATCGGTGGTCGTCCGGCGGGGACTATCACTGCCGCCTGCTTCTTATCGCGCTTCACCAAGAAATATCACTGGGCCCACTTAGACGTGGCGGGTACGGCCTGGAACAGTGGTAAAAATAAAGGCTCAACCGGACGTCCGGTGCCGATGCTGACCCAGTTTGTGATGAACCGGGCCGGTATTGAGATGGAAGATTAAGCGCGGCTATGCCAGGCGTTATTTTTTATCTGCTGTCTGAGCACAATGAAAGCCTCCAACATGACCCGCTGGAGGCTTTTGCCTGTCAGGTAGCGGCCCATTATTACCGACAAAAACAAAAGCTGTTTATTTACTGCCAGGATAAAGCGCAAGCTGAAAAAATGGACGAACTGCTGTGGCAATTGCCCGCAGATGCTTTTGTGCCCCATAATTTACCGGGTGAAGGCCCGGAAAACGGCACCCCGGTGGAAATAAACTGGCAAAAGCCTGCCCGGATGAATCGTCAGGTATGCATTAATTTGCAGACCACAATGCCAGAATTCGCCGGACAATTCCGCACAGTCATCGACTTTGTGCCCTTTGATGATGCCAGGAAGCAACTGGCTCGAGAACGCTATAAACATTACCGCGCGGCGGGGTTTGCTTTGGATACCCGGCCCGCAGAAAAATTGAATGAGACCCCGAATGGATAAAACTTTCAACCCACAAAATATTGAAACCCAGCTGTATCAGGAATGGGAAGAAAAAGGCTATTTTAAGCCCTCCGGAAAAGGAGAAGCCTATTCCATCATGATCCCGCCACCCAATGTGACTGGTAGTCTGCACATGGGCCACGCCTTCCAGGATACCATCATGGATACCCTGATCCGCTACAAGCGTATGGATGGCAATAACACCTTGTGGCAGGTGGGAACCGACCACGCTGGCATCGCCACACAAATGGTGGTGGAGCGCAAACTGGCCAACGAAGAAGGCAAGACTCGCCACGAACTAGGTCGTGATGAATTTATCAAGCGCATCTGGGACTGGAAAGCGGAATCCGGTGGCACCATCACTAAGCAGTTACGCCGCCTGGGCGCCTCTGTGGATTGGGACCGTGAGCGCTTTACCATGGATGATGGTTTGTCCGAAGCTGTAAAAGAGGTATTTGTACGCCTGTATCAGGATGATCTGATTTATCGCGGCAAACGCCTGGTGAACTGGGACCCGAAATTACACACGGCTATTTCCGATCTGGAAGTAGAGAATAAAGACAAAAAAGGCAACATGTGGCACCTGCGTTATCCGCTGGCGGATGGCGTTACTACTAAGGACGGTAAAGATTATCTGGTGGTGGCAACGACACGTCCTGAGACCATGCTGGGTGATACGGGGGTGGCTGTTAACCCGGATGATGAGCGCTATCAGGATTTGATAGGCAAAGAGGTTATTCTGCCGCTGGTCAATCGCCGTATTCCGATTGTTGCTGATGAACACGCCGATATGGAAAAGGGCACAGGTTGTGTGAAGATCACGCCAGCCCACGATTTTAACGATAACGAAGTGGGTAAACGCCATCAGTTACCCATGATCAACATCTTTAGCAAAGATGCCGCTATTCTGGCCAACGGCGAAGGCTATACCTTTGACGGTAAAGAGCTGAGTCTGGATGCACCGATTCCGGCAGACCTGCATAATCTGGATCGCTTTGAAGCCCGTAAGGCGATAGTGGCCAGTTTTGAAGCTGCCGGCCTGTTGGAAGGTATTGAAGATAACGCCATGACCGTGCCTTATGGTGACCGCTCTGGGGTGGTGATTGAACCACTGTTAACCGACCAATGGTATGTGCGTGTTGCACCGTTGGCAGAGCCTGCCAAAAAAGCCGTAGAAGACGGCGAAATCCAGTTCGTACCTAAGCAATACGAAAACATGTATTTCTCCTGGATGAACGACATTCAGGATTGGTGTATTTCCCGTCAGTTGTGGTGGGGACACCGTATCCCGGCCTGGTATGATGCCAACGGTAACGTCTATGTTGGCCGCGACGAAGCGGAAGTACGTCGCGAAAATAATCTGGCAGATGATGTCACGTTGTCTCAGGATGAAGACGTGCTGGATACCTGGTTTTCTTCCGCGCTGTGGACCTTCTCTACCCTGGGCTGGCCGGAAAATACCGAAGATATGCAGGTGTTTCACCCCAGTAATACCCTGGTAACGGGTTTTGATATTATTTTCTTCTGGGTAGCCCGCATGATCATGATGACCATGCACTTTATCAAAGATGAAAATGGCAAATCTCAGGTGCCCTTTAAAACGGTTTACGTCACCGGACTGATCCGCGATGAACACGGCGATAAAATGTCGAAGTCGAAGGGTAATGTTTTAGATCCTATCGACATGATCGACGGTATCGACCTGGAAACGCTGGTGCAAAAACGCACCGGAAATCTGATGCAGCCACAACTGGCGCAAAAGATTGAAAAGAATACCCGGAAAACCTTCCCCGGCGGTATTGAAGCCCACGGAACCGACGCTCTGCGTTTTACTCTGGCGGCAATGGCGTCCACCGGACGGGACATCAACTGGGATATGAATCGCCTGGAAGGTTACCGCAACTTCTGTAATAAACTGTGGAATGCCAGCCGTTACGTGCTGATGAATACCGAAGAGCACGATTGCGGTGCCAATGGCGGTGATATGCAGTTCTCTCTGGCGGATCGCTGGATTCAGGGACAACTGCACAAAACTATCAAGCAGGTTCGACAACACCTGGATGCCTACCGTTTCGACTTAGCCGCCAATACCCTGTATGAGTTTACCTGGAATCAGTTCTGTGACTGGTATCTGGAACTGACCAAACCGGTATTGTTCAAAGGCAACGAGGCACAACAGCGCGCGACCCGTAAAACCCTGGTCAGCACCCTGGAAACCTTATTGCGTTTGATGCACCCGCTGATGCCTTACATCACGGAAACCATCTGGCGCAATGTGGCACCGCTGGCCAATATAGATGGCGACAGCATCATGCTGCAAAGCTATCCCGCGTTAGATGAAAGCTTGGTGAATCAGCAAGCCATCGATGACCTGGAATGGCTTAAGCAGTTTGTTGTCGGTATTCGTAACATTCGCGGTGAAATGGATATTTCTCCCAGCAAGCCGTTATCGGTATTGGTGAAAAACGCCAGTGGTGAACATCAGCGTCGCATGGACGAAAACCTGACCTTCCTGCAAGCGATGGCGAAACTGGACGAAATTACGGTATTAGCCGCAGGTGAAAAAGGGCCGGCGTCTTCGACTGCGCTGGTAGGCGACATGGAAATTCTTGTACCTATGGCGGGGCTGATTGATAAAGATGCAGAACTGGCCCGTATTGCCAAAGCGCTGGATAAAGCTGAAAAAGACTTTGCCCGCACACAAGGTAAGTTGTCTAACGAGAAGTTCGTCAGCAACGCACCAGAAGCGGTTATCAATAAAGAGCGGGAAAAACTGAAAGAATTCCGTTTGGCCATGGAAAAACTGAAAGAGCAAAAGGCGACGATTGAGTCGTTATAATTCGGTTAAATGGATTGAAAACGCCAGCTACATGCTGGCGTTTTGCTATGACTGAGTTGTTAGCCCACCTGCTTAAAATCAGCACGGTAGCGACGGCTGAAGGGGAGTTCCTGACCAGAAAGTAGTTGCAGGCTGGCATCGCCGCTTTCCAGCGGTTGAATCGACTGGATCTGGTTGTAGTTCACCATGAAAGAGCGGTGCACCCGCAGGAATTGTTGTTCATCCAGTTGCGACTGTAAGGATTTCATGGTGCCGCGATAGGGATAGGTTCGACCGGCGACATGCAGGTTAACGTAGTTGCCGCAGGCTTCCAGCCATTCGATATCCTGAATTTTAACCAGGAACTCCTTGCCCAGCTTTTTCACCAGCAAATGCTGTTTACCGGCAACCGGGTTGCTATCCGGGACTTCATCCTCAGACGTGGCGGGCACCGAAGCTTCCCCTTGGATGCGAAACAGGATAAGGCGATACAAATACAGGATACCCAACAGGTAAAAATAAGTGCGAAAATCCTTGGTGTATTCGTACAAAAACTCACTGCCCCAATTTCCGAACGAATAATCACCGCCCATCCACCAGTAACCCACCTCCCGAATGGCCACCATCCCCAAAACATGCAGCGCGGCAAAGGGCAGGGTAAATAACAGGTGCAGCGGCAGGCCGCGCTTTAGTGCAGCAATACTAAGGGGAACACGATCATCAAACCAGAGTAAAAGAGGCACCAGCACTGCAAACATCAGGGTGCTGGAACTTTCCCACAACACCGGCTCCCAGACATGAACGTTGGCCGATTCGGTGTCAATCACAGCCACGTAAATATTGGCCGTCATTTGCCAGACGATGAACAGGGTCCAGAGCAAGACTTCATAGCGGGTTTTGTATTTCAGGTAATGTTGGATATTCATGACGATTTAATAATGCAGCTGACCCATGTTCAGTTGTAATCCCCTCATCCCAGCATACCACCGTTAATCACTGACGGGGAACGATTTAGCCTTTTGCACTATTTTCTGAGAGTCGGGTTGCGCACATTGTAACCGAAATCGTTTTGGGAAGACCGCAATGCAAATTACTACAAATGAGCAAACTCATTTTTTGTCCGGGCGTCGTTACGATATTGATGCCATCCGGGTTTTGGCTTTTGGCTTATTAATTTTATATCACGTGGGAATGTTTTTTGTACTGGAATGGGGATGGCATATAAAAAGCGAGTATCAGTATGCCTGGTTGCAACCCGTCATGGGGTTCTTTAATCAATGGCGCATGGCGTTATTGTTCCTGATTTCCGGTATGGCCACGGCCATTCTGGTGCACAAATCAGGTAGGGGATTTTTGGGTGGGCGAATGCGGCGTCTGGGATTACCCCTGGTATTTGGGATGCTGGTGATTGTGGTTCCCCAGGCCTACTTTGAAGCAAAGGCGAACGGCATTGAGACGGGCAATTATGTGGAGTTTTGGTGGGCGTATCTGACGTTACAACCCTGGCCTGATAATGCGTTTTCAGGCAGTGATCCCGGATACACCTGGAATCATCTTTGGTATTTGCCTTACATTATGTTTTATACCCTGGTGCTGGTGGCGCTTCGCGCAGTGCTCAAGGCATTCTCTGTCAAGCCAGTCGGCAGCATCGCCACGAGCAATCTGCTGTACTGGATCGCCGGCATGGTAACGGTGCTGATGCTGTGTGGCTATTTTATCTTTCCGCTGTTTCCCAACCGCACCCACGCATTAACGGATGACTGGTATACCCACAGTCTGTTTTTCAGCTTTTTTGTGTTTGGTTATCTGTTAATTCGCAGCGCTGCGGTTTGGCCTTCCTTGAAAGCAAAGCGTTGGTGGTTACTGGCGCTGGCGATGGTGGCTTTTGTGGGTTTTAAAACCATGAATGCCTTGGTGGAAGAGGACAGCCACTTTTTGCTGAGTTTTACCCAGATGCTGTTTATCTATCTGAACCGGGTAAGCTGGATACTGGTAATTCTGGCTTTTGGTTATACCTGGCTTAACAAACCGTTCGGGTGGTTGCGTTATTGCAATCAGGCCGTGTTTAGCTGGTATATATTACATCAGACTGTCATTGTCATTCTGGGGGGTATGCTTTCAGCTTATCAACTTGGCGGTCTGACCGAATCTGCTCTGGTACTCACTGGTACGGTTGTGTTGTGCCTGGCAATACATCACTTCCTTGTGTTGCCACTGCGCTTCCTGCATCCGGTGTTGGGTGTACCGCACCCGGTAAAGCCAACCGAAGTGTTGCCAGCAACGTCCCGCCAGACCTGTTAACTGGCGGCGGGAGTATCACTGTGATCTGCCGCCAGTAATTTGATTTTTAACGGTCGTAGCAACCCTTCCGCAATCATGGTGGCGTACAGCAGGGGCAGCAAATTGACGCCAAGTCCTGCTATCGCCCCTTTTTCAAAACCGGCGGCCTGGTCAGCGGCCACATCCAAAATGGCGATGCAGCCAATCAAAAACAAAATAACGCCTGCGCCATAGCAAAACTGGATCTGACTTTTGTAAGTACCGGCCAGTTGTTTGGCCCCTGAGCCACCGATGATGTCCTGGCTGAACAGGTATTTTATGCCTTTTAAGGCAGATATCAGCCTGTCCAGGTCGTAGGTCAGTAGGGTCATTGCCAGGGTAAAAAACACGACAAAGAGTACGTTAGGCAGGTTAAAAAAATCGGTAAAATCACCGTTCATTGCCATCATTCCTACAATGATGAGCTTTAAAATTATAATGGCGGCTAAGGCTTTCATGATCATATCTCCTGTCCAGTTGGCCTCCACTTCCGTGGATTCAGATTTTAGTGCGGATAAAGGCACATCCAGAGCACTCAGCAAAGACAGGCAGGACTCATTAGAGGCATTGCCGGTTTTTTCGATGCGTTGAATGGTTCTTAACGAAAGACCACTGGCGGTGGCAAGCACTTCCTGAGACCAGTTTTTCTGCATTCGAAGATTTTTTAGTTTTCATACCAGTTCCATTATATATTTACCCACCTCAGTGGGAGATGAAAAGCATTTAGGCAAGGCGGATGTTTACAGGTTTAGCGGGTCTAAATCAAAAACATCCAACACAGCATAAATGCTTTTCAGCCCCATCGTAGACGCGCCTCAGGAACATTATTTCTTTGTTGTGCGAAGTTCACAAGACCACCAGTATTCTTTCATTCGCACGCCTCGAACTAATGTCCCTGAGGCTGCGCTGAGAGGGCAAATATATACTGGAACTGGTATCTTTACTGAGTCGCATCGGGATTTCCTTTTGTATCGCCGGACAAATGTTAGCCGCATAGTGACTATAGGCCAGATAATCCTTACGACAAAAGGACGACAGTGAAAAATTATATTAATGAATTCTGGTCAGTTAAACTGTCTGGCAGCCGCTACAGTGATTTTTCGCACAGATTGAAAAAGAAAGAGCAGGCCCTGGCAATTTTGCGCAGAGTGACTTCATCTTCCTTTGTCCAGTCCACCGTACGTGCAACGCTTTCACAACAAATAATGCCTCTGGGTACAAAATCTCTGTGCAGAACATAATCCAACAGAGACTGGATGTTGAGTGGTCTGAAATAGGATTCAGCAAAACAACAGGTTACCGGGTCCTGCGCGGCATCCGGTGCATTGACAATTTCCCGGTCCAGAATGGCATCAAAATACGAGCCAAAGTCCTGTCGGGTTAAAACCGTGCCTGAGGAATATTGCTGTTGCAGAGCATCAAAACATATCAGAGAGGTAATTTGGGTTTGGTTGTTATCGAATAACCATAGGCTTACTCTGTCTGCCCCCGGCACTAACGCCTGAGTGACAGCGCAAACACAATGCAGTTTCTCTTGCTGGGATAAATTAGGGTTGGTGAGTACTGTATTGAGCTTAAATAAATGATCCATAACACCAAATTACAATTGCGGGTCTGTGCCACCGATAGCCAAGAGATTTCAGTATAGTAAAAAATCTCAGTTGTGGAGGGCAAAAAAGCGAATAATTATTGTTTCAATGGCTTACTTGTCTTCCATTTATGTGCGTATGCCGTGCAAGTGCGCTGTTGTTTACCATTTGCTGTCATTCCACATTATGTTTACCCTGTTCCCCTACAGTAAGAAAATGAAAGCAGGGATTCTAAAAGTAATGGCATTGCCTATCGATAAATTGCCTCCCCCCTCTGAAATGTGGGGAGTAAATGATGATAATTTTCAGGAGAAAGTGGCAAGTTTGCACTCTCCGGTTGTTTTAAGAGAATTTGTCTGCGATTGGCCGTTGGTTGGCGAAGCATTGATATCAGACCAACATGCGTTGAGCTATTTGAAAAAATACGCAAGCAGCGAAAAACACAACCTGGTGTCGCTTGACAAAAAACATGATGGCAGAATGTTTTACGGCAATGAGGATTTAACACAATTCAATTTTCAGTACGAAAACGTCAGCATTCAGCATGGCCTGGAGCTGATGCAACAAAGGTTAAGCGACAGCGATTCAGCGAGCCTTTGTTTTCAATGCCTTCCTTTAAAAAAAGCTTTCCCTGGATTGGTACCGCAACTTGTCAATCCTGTTCTTAAAGAGCGAGGCAGTGCCTTTGTCTGGTTCGGGTCAGAGTTTAAAGTGGCGCCTCATTTTGACGAAGCGCAAAATATTGCCATCGTCGCGGCGGGAAAAAGAAGGTTCACTTTGTTTCCCCCGGAACAAATTGAGAATTTATACATAGGTCCCCTTGAGCACACACCGGCGGGACAACCTATCAGTCTGGTAGACTTACATAACCCTAACCTGGAAGTGCACCCCCGTTACGCAATCGCTTATCAACATGCCATGTCGGTAGTACTTAATCCAGGTGATGCCATTTATATTCCATCACCATGGTGGCACCACGTGGAATCCCTTTCGAATTTTAATTTGCTGGTTAACTATTGGTGGAGTGACAATCAAACATCAACAGAGCTACCGTTCCCGGCTTTGATTCATGCATTTCAGGCATTTAACAACATGAACCCGGGCGAAAAGGCTGCATGGCATAGCTTTATGAAACATTTTATTTTTAATGATGACTCAACGAAATTCGATCACATTCCAGATCGCGGAAAAGGTGTTTTAGGAAAAGGATTGAAGAATAAGGCCGCGACTATTCATAATTGGATAGCGCAACAGCTACGTTGATTTCTGGACAGAGGTACAGTTTTTGTAGCTTTCAGCAGTGTTAGTTGGACGGCCCGGTACTTTGATGTTGCTGCTTCGAAGGGCCTGAAACCCACGGACTTGGCACCTGCACCGGCGGATTGTTTTACAATTTTAAAGTGGGCAATTTTAAAATGGGTGTCATGGTAATTCCGCTTTACGACAGTCTGGAGTTTGCCTTTTTAAACAGTTCAATTAATTCACAAATCAGTTAACCCCTTTATAGATCCTCCGGCGTTATGTGCAAAACGCAGGAGAGAAAGCATGACTGAGATAACTTATTCACAAGCAACAGCAACCGCTGTTTCAGCTCAACAGGCCAGTAAAGTGGCTAAGTTTGCTTTGTTACTTTGCTTGGCATCGGGTATTACGCTGGCGTTGTTTTACGCCATGGCCCAGCTGATAGCGCAGCAAAATATTCGCCCCACTGAATTACCCCCGTTGATCACCGTTGATCCGGCTTTTCGCGAGCCAGATGAGAAGATCACCGAGCGACAAACACTACCGGAAAAGCCTGAAACGCTGGAGCCGCCTAAAGTCCTGCCAAGCCAGCTGGAGCCGGACAGTGGCGGTGATGACCTCAATGGTTTCCCGTTAGATATTGCGCTGACGGGTCCCAACATTAACACGGATGCCAATACCAGCCTGGATGTCAGTGGCGGTGAAGCGCGCCCTGTGGTCAGAATATCACCACAATATCCCGCAACAGCGGCGCGGGATGGCATTGAGGGGTGGGTTGTCTTATCCTTTTCTATCAATCAGACTGGTGGGGTTGAGGATGTGGAAGTACTGGATGCCGAGCCGAAACGGGTGTTTAATCGCGAAGCTATCAGGGCCTTGAGAAAATGGAAGTACCGTCCCAAGGTGGTGGATGGTAAACCGGTAAAACAAACGCAGATCACTGTACAACTGGACTTTAAATTAGAGCAATAGGAAGTCTGCCTATGAGCCTTGTTCTGGCACTTAAAAATTTGTTTCCCGCCAAAGCGGACAATGAATGGCTAATGGAGCAATATCGGCTGACGCAGGAAGCCCGGTATATCGAATTGCTCTACACGGAGTGTGGTGATGATCTCTATCACTATATCTTGTCGCAAACAGACCGCCAGTTGGCACAGGAAGTCTGCCAACTGACCTGGTTAAGGGTAATAGAAAGACGCAATAGTTATCGCAGTAGCGGCAAGTTTAAAGGCTGGTTGTTTGCCATCGCACGTAATTTACTGATCGACGAATTACGGCGATTGCAGCGCTGGCAATACGAGGATGACGCACAACTTGTTCAGCCTGAGACCGGAGACCTCAATGCCGGTACAAGATCACTTTCTGAGGCGTTGCAGCGACTGCCCTTTCATCAAAGAGAAGCGATAGTGTTGCAGCAGGAAGGCTTTAGTCTGCAGGAAATTGCGGCAATTGCCGGTGAAGAAACAGAAACCATCAAGAGTCGACTCCGCTATGGTAAGTCAAAGCTTAAAAAAATCTGGAGGGTAGAGCATGTCTGAATCTCATGATGATTTTGAACGCGCCTTGCAGCAACAGTTTCAACATCAAAAAAAGCGGGTGAAGGCCCCGGATGCAATAAAACGCAACCTGTTGGCTAAAGCCCGGCGCAACGCAGGCAGCCGTCAACCGGTATTTTCACTGGTTAACTTTCAGGCAGTCGCCGTTTTGGCGTCGTTGTTTGTTTTTGGGTGGATATTCTGGTGGCCCGGTGATGCTCCTTCTTCACAGCCTGATATGGCGATGCTGGAGTACCACATTCTGGAATCGGAACAGGCGACAGCGAATGCCGGCGCGCTTAGTTATGGCTCACTCAGTGACCTGGCCACGCAAAGCAGCACTTTATTGGCTGATAACCGAAAGCACGTCAGACTGGCCATACAACCAGATGGTGCCTGGCAACTGCGCTCCTGCGAACACAACGACATGTTGTTATCCAAAGAACTGGTGGCAATGTTGCAGGAATATAAACGGGTTCCACTGGCTGTCAGCCCCGATAAACCTTTTGATGTGTTGTTAGCGGCAGACGGCAAAATTATGCAACTACGGGAAAGTACAGAGCCACTAATCTGTGACTAAGTATCAGGGTCTGTTTCACGACTAAAACACGCCTGTTTTAAGCAAAACCTGTTTTGCAAAGGTCAACAGATCCTACTAACTACCAAATAAACGCTTGTCGCTATCTGTGGCGCTTTCCTGGCATTCGCCCCGGATCTCCACTGAGCCAAATTGATTGTAATTGCCTAAGATAAAGTAGCCATCGCGGCAGTAACCACTGGTCAGCAGCTTGTATTCCAGGGCTTCAATTGCCATTTCTTCCTGGCGCAGGGCCATCTCACTGCGCAGTTGACTCATGCTGACTGGCGGTGCCGGGTTGTTATTGCCGCCGCGATGAATCGCGGGGGCCTGGCCCCGAAAATTAGCGATATAAACAAAGAGTTTTGCACCATTTTCTTTGATATCGGTAAGGAAAGACTCATTGGTAATACTCTTGGCACGTTGTGGACCAGAAGCACAGGATAGAGTCAAAAACAAAGCCGTGGCTAAAATAACGATCCTGTAAGCCAAAACGCGCCTCCAAAGCTGCCTGAATAATAGTTTGCTTCGGAAAATATACACCTGCTGGCGACAAAACTAAAATGGCATTTTTCTTCTCATCAGGAATATGCAGGCTAAGCCCAGTAGTGAAATCAAGCCGGCACTGCCACCGTGCTCGGTGGTAATGACCACCTGGCCACCATGTGAGCCGCTGTGTTCATACTCATTGCTTTCCAGTGGCAGCAGATATAAATCGTTATCGTTGAGGTGATCATAACTGTCGTGCAGTTCGTCGGTGTCGGCATCGTATATTTCAATCAGCAGGTCGTAGTCATTACTGGCGAAGCCCTCCAGTAACTCAGAGTTGATGACAAATTCATCCTGACTATTATCGCCATGTACATGGAAAACCGAGGTGGTATGGATTTCTCTGAAGAGGTGCCCGTCACCCAAAAAAATGCGGGCATAGACTTCAGCGTAAGAGTATCGGGTGTCCACATCAAAACCCAGTTCAAATTCGCTGTAGTAACTGTCGTGATCATAGTCGCCTTTCAACACCACCCAGGCGTCGTATACCCAAATTTCATGGTCCTGTGCAACCGGTGAATGATCTTGCACCGGTTTGCTTTGCGCCGGTTGAGCTTGTCTGGCACTCAGATTTTGATTCTTTTCCTGGGGTTGTGAGGATTTCACGACTTTAAGGTTGTTGCTGTCGGCCTGTTTTTCAGTGTTTCTGGTTTGCCAGAACGTTTTACTGACCGGGGCCGCATCATCTGATGCTGGCGTCGGCTGAGATTCTGGTTCAGCAAAACTCAATCCGGGTAATAAAACGAATAGTGACACAACGGTTAAGCGATTCATGGCATTCTCCTGATGTTTACCTTAGAAGGTTATGTTGAGTTTGGGCGGATGAGCATGAATCGGGAGTGAACTTTAAGTGAACAACCCCGGGGCGCGGCACTCTGAGGGCACCGCAAGGCAAATAAATATTGATTTTCCCCGGGCAGCGTCCATATTGAATCTTCCCGGTGGCGTTTTTCAGGCAACGATTTCAGGCAAAACATTATGCAACAACTTACTCATCAGCAGGCGATGCGTTACAACCGCCAGATTTCGCTAAAAGACGTTGATCTGGAAGGGCAGGAGCGCTGGTTGAATGCCAGGGTACTGCTTATCGGCGTTGGCGGATTGGGATGCAGTGCGGCGCAGAGTTTAGTGGGCGCAGGTATCGGTGAACTGACGCTGGTGGATGACGATGTAGTGGAACTTTCCAACCTGCATCGTCAGGTACTGCATTACGAACCGGATGTTGGCAGGCACAAGGTGGATTCTGCCCGGGAAACCTTATTGCAGATAAATGGTCAGTGTCGGATTCATAGCATTCACTCCCGGTTGTCAGAGCAACAGCTTTGCGCTGAAGTTAAAAAAGCGGATATCGTGCTGGATTGCTGCGACAACCTGAATACCCGAAACCTAATCAATAAAGTGTGCTGGCAGCAAAAGACACCGCTGGTATCCGGTGCTGCGATCCGCCTGGAAGGGCAGGTTTGTTGCTTTCAAAACAGCCCGGAGTTGCCTTGTTACGAATGTTTCAGTGCGCTTTTCCCGGAGCAGTCTTTGTCTTGTGCTGAGGCCGGGGTGTTGCCTCCGGTGGTTGCTATTATCGGTGCGATGCAGGCAATGGAAACCCTGAAAATGTTGTTAGGATTAGGACAGTCTCCACTGGGAAAAATGTTGTTGTTTGACTTTAAATCCTGTGACTGGCGTACTTTTACTGTGCCCAAAAATCCGACCTGCGCGGTTTGTGGCAATTAAGTCGCAAGCGCAACAGGCTGGCCGGAATATGCAGTAAATCAGTACTAAATCAGCGGGGTTGAATAAAAAATAAGGAAATCCCCTGCTTGATGTTAGACAGTGAATTCCCCCAGAGTTATGCTTCGGGTATCTGAATAATTTTTACCGGGCAATATGGACTTTCCACGTATTCCGAAGCTGATGCTTTTCAGTATCTTGCTGATCATAACTCTCCCTGTCACAGCGCGTAGTGAATGTACCGATGCCGTGCCGGTTCAGCCTGATCTAAAGTTAGGCATGAGTACCGCACTCAGTGGGCCCGCCCAGTACCTCGGGCAGTCGATGCGCGACGGCATGTTGGCCTATTTCGCGAAAGTTAATTGTGCTGGTGGTTTGCGCGGGCACCGTATTGAGTTGGTGGTCAGAGATGATGGTTATCAACCGGAAAGCGCCTTAAACAACGTTAAAAAGTTGGTGCAACAGGATCAGGTGATGGCGGTGGTGGGCAATGTGGGTACACCAACGGCTAAACTGGTGGCCCCGTACCTGCAGGAACACAAAACCGTCTTGTTCGCGCCCTACACAGGGGCCGATATTCTGCGGGAATCACCACCTCAAAGTCACATCTTTAATTTTCGGGCCAGCTATGAACAGGAACTGCAGGCCATCGTCAATTTCATTATTCACTCCGGAATTAAACCGGGGCGCATTGCCTTCTTTTTACAGGATGATGCCTACGGGACGGCCGGGTTTATGGCCGCCAGCAGTGTATTGCAACAAAAGGGCTACACGCGCGTTGAAGAACTCCTGGTGACGCGCTATCCACGGAATTCCTTGCAGGTAGAAGATGCCATTTTAAACATGTTGGATATGCCCAAACCACCGAAAGCCGTGATAATTGTAGGTGCCTATGCGGCCTCGGCCAAGTTCATTAATTACAGTCATAACCTGTTTCCGGAAACCCTCTATTTTAACTTGTCCTTTACCGGGGCGTCTGCTCTGGGGGCGAGTCTGAATATCGCCAGCAACCGGGTCTTTGTCTCGCAGGTTGTGCCTTATCTGGGCAATGGACTGGCGTTGTCCCACGATTTTCGCCAGGACATGGCCACGTTTGTGCCGGATGGTCAGATCAATGAAATCAGTTTTGAAGGCTATATTGCGGCGCGTTTACTGGTGGAGAGTTTACGCCAGCAAAAAACGACGCTGGATCGCAAGGGGATCCGAGACGCGTTAGAGCAAACTAGCGAAATAGAAATTGGATTCGGTGTGCCACTGCGTTTTTCGGCCTATGACCATCAGGCCAGCAATCAAGTTTGGTTACTGCAATATCAGCAAGGGCAAGGATTTACTAAAAAAGTGTCAGGAGCATCGGATGAATAGCGAACTGTTTCCCCCCGGGCTTGCCAGTCAAAGTGCCAAGAAAAAGTGGTTTCGCTTTATAATTACCGCAACCCTGCTCACCACTCTGATCAGTGTGGTGTTAATTCATTCCTATTCCGGCTTGCGCAAAACCATGCATCAGGAAACCCGGCTGTATCTGGATAACAACACGCGGGTCATAAAAAGTTCTATTTTGCAGCATCTGAATGGCATCGAAGCCATTGCACAGGAGCTGGCAGATAACATCGTTAATTCCTCCTTAGAGCCGGAAGAAATTCGTACGATTCTGGAAAATACCGGTGCGATTTACGACGGATTTGTGGCCATTGGTGCAGCCTTTGAACCCTATGCGTTGGATGACAGTTTACGCCTCTTTGCCCCGTACATTGTTCATTATGAGGGGGGATATCGCACCGAACGGCTTGATGCCTGGTACGACTATTATGCCCAGCAGGCGGATAATAAATGTACTTCCAATAACTGGTATCAGTGTGCCAGAACCTCAGAACAACGTTGGCTGCCTTTGCGTTTTGATGAGATAAGCAATGCCTGGATTGTGCAACATGTGCGCGCGTTAAAAGTCGACGGGCAGCTGATCGGCTATGTCAATTTGAGTCTGAATATTAAAGATATTGACCGGCTCATTCACAAGTTAGACACCGGTGATGAAGGTTATGTGATTATCTTTGATAACCAGCAACGTCAAATCTATCACTCGTTACATCCCAACACCCGCGATGCCTCTGAAATCCTGTTTTCACAAGTTTTTCCGCAATTAAAACCGGAAGATCTTCACGCCCTGAGTGTTGAAGAGCAAATCATTGTGCCCAATGAAGTAACTGACGTGCCATCTTTTCTGGATCTGGCCATTGTGGACAATACCCAGTGGACCATTGCCGTGGTGATCGAACGGGAGTTCTTTGCGCATCATGAGTTGCAGGCGGATGTGTCGCCGGTGGCCTCGTTGATTGAAGACAATCATCATATTCTGACCTTTATGGTGGTCTTTACCATTATTTGCTGGACCGCGCTGGGGAGTTCGCTGCTGCAGGAAGGCTTTCACGGCCGGGTTTGGTGGTCAGCCCTGTTTATCACCTTGTCATTTGTGGGGGGCATTGTCTATATCTGGGTGGAACAGCAACTCACTGATCTGGATGGAATTTATGGCAGTGAAGTGGTCACCAATCAGGCAGACTTGCGCAGTTTTGTCAAAAGTTACAGCAAAAACACGCTGCGGGCACACAAAGAACCGCCGATCTTTGTACCCACCGGTGTGGCGCTGCAATCCATGAAAATGGACAGCGAAAACAACCTGAAATTAACCGGCTATATCTGGCAGCGATTTATGTTAGCCAACAATTTCGAAATTGAAAAAGGCGTGGTATTCCCGGAGTCCAGTGAAACCCAGATTCGTCTGGTTTATGACGAAGTTGCCAATGGTTACCAGACCCTGGGCTGGGCCTTTGAAACCGTGATCCCTGAGCATTTTGAATACGAAACCTATCCCTTTGACAAGCAACTGGTGTGGTTGCGGATCTGGCCCAAGGAATACCTGAAACACGTGGTGTTACTGCCGGATATAGACTCTTACGACAATATGAATACCAGCAACCGGCCGGGTCTGGAACAAGACTTCAGTGTGGGCGGTTGGCGAGTGGAACGTAGTTTTTTTGACATTCGCGGAAACAGTTTCAACTCCAACATGGGCATTGCCAATCGGG
The DNA here is from genome assembly GCF_055755215.1 of Planctobacterium sp. R6. Classification (NCBI taxonomy): domain Bacteria; kingdom Pseudomonadati; phylum Pseudomonadota; class Gammaproteobacteria; order Alteromonadales; family Alteromonadaceae; genus Planctobacterium; species Planctobacterium sp. R6. The sequence goes on along the minus strand of NZ_JBVTQY010000018.1, from coordinate 50,518 downwards.
CGAATAAAAACGAAGCTCCGGAGCTGCATTTCAACATTGCCATCAGTCGTAACTTTATCGATCCCTTTGTGTCCTATCTGTTCCCGGTCATTATTGTGTTATTGATGTTGTACGCTGTGTTGCTGACCAATTCCAAAGATGAACATCGCATCGGCTTAATCGGTTTTAACGCACTGGAGGTGTTGGCATCTGCCTCGGCACTGTTTTTTGTGGCGTTGCTGGCGCATGTCGAACTGCGTTCCCATATTGGCGCGAATGAACTGATATATATGGAGTATTTTTTCATTATCGCCTATATCATGATCCTGATTGTGTCGGTGAATTCCATCCTGTTTAGCTGGGGATTTAATATCACGCTGATCCAATATCAGGACAACAATATTCCAAAATTACTTTACTGGCCGGTATTGGGGGGCTTACTGTTCTTCTTTACCATGTTTGCGTTTTGGTGAGTACTGGCATCGTCCTGCTTTATTCCGCTTCACTGTAGCGGTATCCGGCGCCATATACCGAGTGCACAAACTCCTGCTCCGGTGCCAGTTGTTTCAGCTTTTTGCGCAAGTTGCGGATATGGCTGTCTACCGTGCGATCTGACACAATGCGGTAGTCCCGGTATATATTATCCATGATGTAATTTCTGGAATAAATGGTGCCTGGTTTGCTGTGCAGAAATTTGAGCAACGCAAATTCGATGGCGGTTAATTCAATGCTGTTTCCCTCGTAACTGATGCGCAGCGTGTCCTCATTGAGGGTTAATCCCTTGTTTGCCAGGCGACCATCAACACGGCGAAAGTAAACATTGACCCGCATCACTAATTCGTTAGCACTGAAGGGTTTGCAGATGTAATCATCGGCGCCAATATCCAGACCAATCAGGCGTTCTGCCTCACTGGTCTTGGCGGTCACCATCAGTACCGGAATATCTGAAAACTGACGCAATTCCCGACAGATACTGATGCCATCTTTGCCCGGTAACATCAGATCCAGTAACAGCATGTCAGGTTGCTGATTTTTTATAAAAGGCAGTACCGCTAAACCATCGTCGATGTGGCTGGCCTGATAGCCGGCCTTTTCCAGAAATTTGACTATCATGCTGGCCATATCCGGCTCATCTTCAACGATCAGTATGTGCCTGGGCATGTTTCGGCGCTCCTGTATCAATGGGAATAGTGACTTCAATGCGTACTCCGCCCAGCTCGCTGTGGGATGCGCTAATTTTGCCGCGATGGGCTTCGATAAAGCTCTTGCAAATGGTCAGTCCCAGACCACTGCCACCGGTTTGGCGGCTGCGGGATGGATCAGCCCGATACAGGCGTTCAAAAACCTGAGTCAACTGCTCGTCTTGCAGCCCGGGGGCGCTATCCTGAATGTACCACTGCAATTGCTGTTGCTGAACTCTGACCTTGAATTCGATTTTGCCGGGCGATTGGGTATAGCGCAGACTGTTGGAAAACAGATTGTTTAATACTTGTCTGATACGTTCCGGATCTAACCAGGCGACCTCCTGGTCCTGGACATTGAGTTTATAGCTGAAATCCAGACCTTCCGTTTCCGGCAAGCGTTTTACACTGTCACACCACTGTTGGAAGAATGGTTTTAACTCCACGGACTCGAACAACAGGTTCAGATCTCCGGCATCCGCCTGAGCGAGATGTGAGATATCGCTGATCAGGTGGTTAATGCTGGAGATCTTGTTGTGCAATATCTGGTAGGTCTGTTTCGGATCGTCCACCAAATCATGCTCCAGCCCTTCTATTTGCAGTTTTAATACCGACAAGGGGGTGCGTAATTCATGAGAAATGTCCGAGAACAATTGTTTTTTCTTCTCGGCATCGGCAGCCATCAATGCCGTTTTCATACTGAGAACTCGCCGTTTTTGCGTACCCCAGTAAATAAATACAAACAGCGTAATGCAAATAATGGTTGCTATAAAAATCACCTTGTTTCTGGCGGCGCGCTCCGTCAGCACAGCAATGGATTGTTGCTGATTATCTGCCTGTAACTGGGCGATTTGGCGCTCTTTTTCACTGGCTTTGTACAGGGCATCATATTCTTCCAGTCGATTGTCCCGGTTGAGCTGCACCTGCTCTTCATAGGTACTGAGATACAGAGATTGCAGTGCGCTGGCTTCCTGCCAATGTTGTTGTAGTTTTGTCACCTCGATCAGCTTGTTCAGTAAGCTCAGATTGCTGTCGGAGATATCCCCGCTACTAACCGCCTCAATTACCGGAGATAACAAACTGGCCGCTTGCTGATAATCTTGTTGTGCAATGGCCAGCGAAGCTGCCGCCAGGGTGACATCACTGTAGTCTTGCAGCGTATCGCCCGTTGGGATGATGGCCTTCGCACTGTCAAAGTAGCGCTGCGCTTTTGGCAAATCCTGTTGTTCAATCGCAACCAGGGTGAGTTTTGAATAGAAAGGCAATAAGACAAATTGCAGATTGTTCTGCTGTGCAAGTTCTACGCAGGTTAACAGGGCGGCTTCGGCCTCGTCGAAGCGGTAGGTATCAATATAAACATCGGCAAGCTTCGATAAAGCCGAAGTATGGACATCCGGAAACTGATCCTTGTCTACTGCCTCCAGCGCCTGGTGCATTGATGCTTCAGCGCTGTCAAATTCACCTATAAAGCGATAAATTTCACCGATATTGGCCAGTGTATTGGCATAATTGTGCGTGATGTTTTCCGCCTCGAAAATGGCCAACGCTTCCTGATATTGCTGCAGTGCCTTGCCGTAATTGTGCAGGCGATGATTAATACGGCCCATGTTGTTCAAAGCGCTGGCCATGCCATTGCCATGTTGTAGCGTCTGGTAGGTTTGATACAACCGTTGATAGGCGTTTTCAGCCAGAATGAATTTGTTGTTATCAGAGTAGATGATGGCCTGATTAAACTGAATATTGGCGAGTTTTCGGGTGTTTCCGGCGAGGTTCGCCGCATCCAGCCCGCGGGTTACCAGAGCCTGTGCCTGAGGGTAATCGCCTTCGCGAATGTACAATCTTGGCAAATAGATTAGCAATTGCGCTTCCAGTTCCGGCTCCGGATGACTGTCCAGCAATGACAGTGCGGCTAACCCTTGCTTTTTGGCCTCATCGGGGCAGGCCCGCCAACAGGTTTTGACGATATCAACACGAATGGGCAGTGATGCCGGTGCGTCCGGTGAAAACGTGGCTAATTGCGATTGCAGAGCCGCTAAAGCGTCGGTGGCGGCGGCAACCCTGAAGGGGAGCAGGGCCACAGTCAGCAAAACGAGCGCGGTTTTAAAAAAACGGGGAACAGGCATCGGTGCTCAAATATTAATCTAAACAGGGTGGCACTAATGATAACGCGAATCGTTTTAAAAAAGCAGTGTGTCCGACCTGGTTTATTTTCCCGGGTTGCTGTTGCCTGAGCTTAACCACCCTCCTTTTTGACGTTTATTGATAGTCATCAGCAACCAGGCGGCCTTATTCAGGCTTATTCGCTGAGTAGCCAGATCTTTCAATATTTGTTTCGCCTTTCTGCCGCGGCGAATGGCGTCAAATACGTCTATCACCTCCTCTGCAATAGCATACAGGGGCTTCAGTAGGCGACTGGCTGAGTTCTGGTTTTGTTGTTTCGCCGCCAGTTTATCCAGGTTGGCGTTAATTTTGTCAATGGCAAAGCGCGCCTCTTCCTGCAGGCTACGACTTTCCACGCCGATTGTTTCAAGGCTGGATTCGACCCCTTGTTGGTCCAGGCAGGTAAAAACCGGCATGGCTGCCAGGTCTGTTATTGCCTGCTCAAACTCCTCACCAAATTCATCATTGAGTTTGTTCAGTAAGGTGGATACCTTCTGCCACTGCTGCCAGCTATACACAAAATCCAGGCCTGGTCCTTTGATGTTCTGCAGCCCTAAAATATCGGTATTGATGCCCGCAGGAACCGAACTGGCGATCGTTTTATTTAACTGATCCCCGGTAATATAGTAATCCTCCAGCAAACACAGCTTGTGTTGAAACATCAGGCTAAAAAATTGATGGGCGTTTTCGATGGTGTCGTCGTTTACCTTTTTACTGTCTTCCTGCAATAGCTGCTGGCCTTGCTGGAACTGCGTCAGTAGTGTCACCAGATAGGTTTGGCTGTAAGCATCTAATTGCTCCGGCAATGCCTTTTCAATCACGGCTTTTAGCTCTTTGAAATCCTCCGGCAGCTGCACTGTACCCTGCCATAGTTTGTCTATGTACTGGCGCAGTTGCTGCTCGGTTTGAGGCAGTAACAAAAAGTGCATTAATGCCTCGCAGTGAGCACGAAATTCACTGCGACTGAGTTCACTGGTTAGTGCTTCGTCTAAGCGTTCCTGCCAGGCTTCCATGGCGAACATATGAAAACCATTCAGGTTATTGCCAATAACAAAGTGTCGGTGAGCCGGGAACTCACGGGCAATCAGGCGCGCGAATACTTTGGAGCGGGGCACCCGGTCGGCCCGGTTGTTGATGACGGTAACCAGATTAAAATCACCGTTTAACTGGCGCTCAATATTGTCGTAGCCCAGCCGTTTCCAGTTGGTCACCGCACCGTAGCGTTCATTGGCAGACATGCCATTGATAAAACGCATATTTCGACCCATTACCCTGGTATAAGGGAATACCTGCAGGACACCGATATCAGGTACAACGCGATCGGCCATCTCCTTGATGGCCATCGTGCGGGTTAATTGCATGTCTGCCGCCATTTTTGCCACCAGGGCTATGTTGGCGGGATGCTCCTCATAGGGAAAGCGGGCCAACAGATCCTCGGGTATGGTGGCAATGTCCAGCCAGTCCACCTGTGTGAGTTTCGCCTGCTTTTGCTGTGCTTCCCGCTCCAGATAGGCCAGCATGTTTTCTTCGGTGGTCCAGACTTTGGATTTTGGCGCAATGAACCTGGCGATAACCTGCGGCACGTCGATGCCGGCGGGGCCCTGCAGATCTTCATGGTCGGGGAAACAATTGGTGAGGGTGACCATATCGTCTTGCATCCATTGTCCCTGCAGAATATCGATATAGCGGGGCGTCAGACCCATACATTCCCAGCACATTACATCGGATTTTAATTTTGCCGCTAAGCGGGTGACAAAAGTCTGCTCCCAGATGGTGGCTTTATCATAGGGGCGAAACAAAAACATTTCCTGCAGTTTGCCATAGCGGGTGGCGTACAAAAACATGGCTTCACAGCCTGTGGTTTTTGATACCGTTGCCAGGCCAACCGAATTAACCAGCGCCGCCTTCAGCCGCTCAGTCCCGGACTTTCCACGCGTTCCCCAACCGCCAATTGTCATGGGGATCTGCCTGCGGGCTTGTTTTACCCGTTGGCTTAACCAACTGTGACTGCCCCAGAAAATTGCCATCATTACCAGGCAAAAGATCAGGATATGTTGAATGGTGTTCTGGTACACAGAGACAAAATAACGTTGGAAATCCTGATAGAACTGCACCACCGTGAGGGGGACTGCCAGATCAAAAAATCGTGCCACTGCCGGGGCAGGAGGCAGAGGGGTGTCGGAACCTTCTGCCAAATGACCATTGCAATGAATGCTAAAGCCCAGCTTTTCTAATGCCCGAATATAGACGCCGGGAGCATCCGCATCGTAATCGACGTTGCGCAAGCGGGCGTAGTAGCTGAAACGGAAACTCAGCATGAATCTCGCTTTCAGGTTGTTGAGCAACCCTTTGGGCGGAAAAATCTCCGTTTTACCGGCGGCGTGATAGAGCAAGGTGCTCTTGCCTCTGCCGCCATTTTGCAAGGCTGAAATCAATTGATCGACAAGTGGCAGAAACGGCCGCCAGTGGCCTTCTTTGTCCATGTGCAGTGGTTCACCTGGCACGGTGGTCTGGCTGACTTCTGCCAGTCTGGCGGACGGGATAATGTACCGGCTGTCGTAATGTCGACCTTTGAGGTGACTGTGATGTTGGCGTTTATCAGTGGCCGGATGAAATAATTCGTGCCAGAAACGCCAAAACCGGAAGCGCATGGCTTCGCCAATTTGCAAATGCCGGTCTTTGATCTGAATGCTGAAACCGTGGCCGATATGCGCAGCTAACCAGCGTTTGCCCTGCTCACTGGCCAGCGCTGCTTGCTGGGATTTGTCCAGCGCAATACGTTGTTCCGCGTTCTTGTTCAGCAGAGGCCGCAATAATTTTCCTAAGTCTGTTTGCAGGCTGGCCCAGACTTTTTCTCTGGCCTCGATAGCCAGATACTGAATACGTGGGGAACTATGGCGTTGCGCTAACTGTGATAATTCCTCCATACCGCGCAGAGCGACGGTTTGTTTATCCGATGCGTTGGCGGCGTATTGATGGTGCCAACTGACTATGGCCCGCAACAGCGCCTGAATGCGCAATTCACTGTGGTCTTTGTGCAGTTCCCGGGTTAACAACGCCAGACTAATACGCAGGTGTTGAATAAAAGGCAACTGGGTTACCAGGTAACAGTATACGGCGTCGCTTTTGTCCTGAAGTAGTCTGGCGACGATAGTCATCACCTGTTTCTCGTCGTCACACAAGGTCAGGGTTCGGATCACGCTTTGACGCACGGTTGGGCTGGGGTCGACAATTAGCTGCTGGTTTAACTGAAATATTTCAGGTTTGTTGAGGTAGTGCAGCGAAATAATATCTGCGATGGCTTCCCGAAAGAAAATTTGGTCCCGCTCTTCTTCGCGGTTCAGCCGGGTTTGGATCAGGTTGATGGCCTTGTTCAGGTCAGCTACGGCCAGCAGATTCAGCGCCTCAACCTGTAATTCTGGTTGCTGCTTGGCATCCAGCGAAAACCGGTAGGTGTAGCGCAATAACTCAGAACTGAGTAGGTGTGAGTCCTGGGCGTGAATCGACACCAGAATACTGCTCAGGTACTTAAACGCTGCTAACTGCACTTTCGGCTCAAAACCGTATCGTATCCAGGGCGTAAGCAGATTTTCTATTTTTAAGCGTTGCCAGTAGGCCAGCAGATCGATATCACTGTCTGAAAATGCTAATAAATCAAACAACGCGGCAATTCTGCCCATGATAAAGCTGGCATAAAATTCCTGATCTTTAATACGACTTTGCCAGCGCTCGCTTATGGCGTCTTCATCCAGCCAGCGAGAAAGCGCTCGGCGATCACCGGATAAATTGCTGTCTCCCAGGTAGCGGCAAAATTCCAGCAGCAATTCATCGCGATTGGCTTTTACCGCTTCCTGACTGATTTCGGTGTTAAAAATACGATAGCGATTGCGCAGCGAGTTCAGGCGTTGTTCGATATCCTGTAATGTCTGCGTCAGGATACCTATTGCCAACGTTAGGTTTTCAGCTGAATCGGCGGCATTGCCAGCGTCAGCCTGTTGATACCAGAGCTGGCTGAGTTGCCCGATATACCGGGCGTAAATTTTCTGCCAGAACGGGCTTAGTCCGGTTTCTAAAATGCCATTGAATTCAGACAGTCTGGCTTTGGCGCTCATGATCATTGTTGCTCTTGTTCGTTAGCCTGCCTGTCCAGCGCATGAAGCAGACCTTCTTGTTCACGCAGACTGGAAAAGGCCAGCGATTGCGGCAGGTAATCAGACACTCCCCGGTGTCCTGACTCGATATAGCTGAGCTGTAGCGACCAGTAGTTTTCCTTGTCGCTCAGGTTGCGCTCATACCCCAGACGCAGCCGCAAGTGGTTGTCTGATTGCCAGCTAAACCATTCAAGACCGGCTCCCAGACGTTGATTGAGTTCTTTGTCGTTGCGATCTGAATCGTCGAAATACTTTTGCCAGCGCCAGCCAATGTCCACAGCGACCCCCTGATAGTAGATCCGCGAGCCCAGAGTCAGGGCAATATTATCGATTAGCTGACTGTCCGACAGTTCATTGCTGGTGGCTTTCAGATCTGCCCAACTTTCAACATCGTGATACCACTTATAGCGCAGATTTTCCGCCAGGGTAAATCCGTATTTGTGGTCCAGTTTATATTGGCTGTAAACCGCGCTGGCATATTGCTCCGGCAGCCGGTCAGTATCCAGAATATTAGCAAACACGCCCAGGCTTACACGATTGTATAAGCGCCGGTTGAGCACATATTGCCAGTGAGCATCGGCCGATACTCTGGCAGACCAGCCCCAGTCGTTGTCCTGATAACCTTGTTGTGCATTGACCGACAATCCCAACTGCAGCGCGATATTGTCTAACCATTGGGTATCCCACCAGTCAAATCTGGCGTGCAGACTTTCCTGCAGGTCAGACTGATAGCGACGTACCGCCAGTTCACTGCCATAAAAATATCGGCCGGTAACATCCTGATCGCGAAAGAACAGGCGAAGCTGTTGATAACGGTTATTTTGTGCAGCATCTTCACTGGGAGAGCGTTGCTGTGTGATCGCACCTTCCAGCCCCCAGGTGTAGTCTTTACGGGTATCTGTGCTGCGCAGTTTATTACTGGCAATAATCTGCACACCGCGTAATTCCGGCGATGGATATAGATCCAATGGCAGCCCTTCAGAGGTCAACCCGTTGTCAGCGGCATTTTGCAGTTTCAACTGTAAAACCCGATGGCCCAGGTACGCCGGGTCTTCATCAAACCAGCTAAACATGCCCTGCTGCGCCTGTACAAATTGATGTCTGGCCAGGCCATTCTGATCAAAGCTGTCGATTCTCAACCAGCTTGCCTCGGGCAAGAAAATCTGAAAGGGTTCGCGTTGATCTGCCTGAAAAAGTCGTAACCGCAGATCTTGAGGCTGTTCCTGCCAGTCGCCTTGAGCGTTTCTGAATTGCAGTTTTGCGATGATAGCATTTTGCCCGGAAAGGTAATCGGCAGACAGCGACAGGGTATGTTTGCCTGGCGTCAGTGGTAGCAACTGAGTTTTTAACTCACCGGTGCGCAGTTGCAGGGTGCTGTGTGCTTGCCCATTCAAGGTGATCAGTACGCGACTGGTTGCATCCCGTTGAAACAGGTGTTGCTGCGACTGAACCAATAATCGGTATTCTTCACCCGGTTTGGTGAGCAATTCGTAATTCAGGGTGCTTTGGGTGGCCAGCTTTTCCCAGTCTGGCTGATACGGGGTATATAACAGACGCCCCCGGATTGCTTCCGGCGACAGAGGTTCATTGGTGCTGGTGCTGTAAAACGTGAACTTTTTAGTCTGGGTTGGAAAGTTTAAAGCCACCCAACTGGCATTTTTGTTGGCGCGTCTGAGAAGCATGTGTACAAAGGCGGAATCACTCAGTTGCGCTGCCTGCTGGTTAATCTGATTTAACTGGTTTTGTGTTGCTTCGCGTTCAAACTGGTACAGCTGATTCAGCAACTTGCGGTGTTGCTCCGTCAGACTGGGCAGATAACTGGCCGTGACGGCAAACTCTGCAATTTCGGCCGGTACAGACTGCCAATAGGCACATTCAAATTTCGGCTCGTCGACCGTATACCACCAATGCTGGTTTTGTGACCGGGTATTGTCTCTGACACAACTGTCGGTGTGAAAGGTGGTTTGGGTTTCAGAGAGTGATTGCTGGATATTGATCACAACAGGGTGCTGTAGCGGACGAATCGTCAGTACTCCGGCTTTGGCCACTGCAACGGCAAATTTGTGGCCGGCACCTACGCTGGCTTCGGGGTGGCGCAAGGTGCTGCTGCGATAGTCGCTGTTGTTTAGGGGCAATTTGTAGTGCTGCTGATGTTGGGAAATACTTAACCAGTCATCATTACCGTGGGATTCAGCAAACCATTGCCGGGTAGTAAAATGTAATTTGGTTGCCGCAGAAAGGCTGATTTCTAAGGGATTATCCGGGGTAACCAGGTAATTTTTTTGGGGCACATTCAGTTCAACATTGTGCAGTTGAATCACTGCCTGGCTGCGTATATGGGAGATAAAATCTTGCGCCGCTGACCGGATGTGCCTGTCGCCTGGTATGTTCGTTGGGGCGTCGGCTGTGGCCTTTTTGTCTGTTGTCGGATGGAGTCGAAACAGGGCGGTGTCTGTCAACAGTTGTTTCCTGTCGCTGTCTTTGGCACTGAGCAGGGTAAACAGCGTGTAGTCGGGTTTGTTCAGGGTTAAATAAAGTCTGGCTAAGGCCAACCGCGCACTTTCCCTGAGTGCGGTCTGAAACTGTGCGCCCTGCATTACGTTGATGAGCAGATTGGTTTGTTCTGCCAGGTTATCTATGCTTTGGTAATGGGCTAATAAACGGGCAATAGCGAAGCCCTGAACCTCGTTGTCCGGATGATACAACACCAGTGCGGTGAGCAGGTTTTCAGCATAAGTTTGCCAGCCCGCTAACTGCAGATCACTGAACAACTGTGACCAAAATGACCAGTCCTGCATGCGGGGGTAAAGCAGCGCCTTTTGAATGCGTCTGCTTTCTGGCATGGAGTTGATCACCGGGTGATCTAATATGGTGCTGGTTATGCGTTGCTGTTGCAGCCAGGCTTGCCACATGTCCGGCACATCATCGCCGTTAAATTCAAGCCCTTTCACCGCTTGATAGTGTTGATATTCCTGCCACAGGGGATGATGGGCCAGTTGTGTTGCCTGCTCTGCAGCGGGTAGTGCTAACAGGGCTTGCCACTGGGGGCGGTCCAGTTCGGGCGTGCGCCGAATTTGATACCGAATCCGCACCGGCACATCGTTCTGTTCAGTGACTAACGTCAGGGTTTTCCAACCCGCTGGCAGATACAGGGTTTGCCTGGCTATATAGGCTGTGTCAGTTGTCCTGGCTTGCTGAGTTTGCCATGTGGTATTGCGCACATAGGCGTGCAGTTCAGGATCGGTAAACGTATTCAGTGTAGTGTAATGCTGATTATCCAGCAATACTTTGATAATGGCGTCCTGGTGGTCATCCTGGGTCAGCATTTCTATGGCTATGCGATTGCTGGCCTGGTCGTGTGCTACCGAAAAAGACAAGGGGCTTTGCTGACTCAGCAGGGAAAAGCTGTTCGGGGTCTTGTGCTGTGCAATATGGATTTGGGATGCGGCTAAATCTGGTTGTTGTCGGGTTTCACCGGCAAAATCCCAGCGGCGTGTTTCAGCCTGGATTTGTTGCTCCCTGAATCCCCCGGAAGCAGAAGCGGTCAGGGTCTTTTCGGCCAACCAGCGATTCGTTGCCTGATGAGCCATGCTGTTCAGTATAAGGGTATCGCTTAACGCCGGGGAGGACTGTTTGTGCCAGTCTGCATGCAGGGCGCTTTCCTGTTTTTTACGGGTTACAGCCGGGACGCTCAGAGTCTGATAATTGTCATCGAATAACCAGTCTGCCTGCATCGACTGAACCCGCATCCAGGTGGGAGCGGTGGATTTGAGGCTTACCTCGTCATCTTCGGTGGCACTAAACTGAGTGCTTGTCATGACTTTAACTGTTTCTGTTTCCGGTACAAATGCGGTTTTCGCAGAGTGGTTGCTAAATATCGGTGCTATCTGAGCCTGGCCCCGGTGAGGTTGAATTTGCAAAAACTCAACGGCGCTGTTTTGCCATTGCTGACTGGTGGGTTGCAGAGACTCCAGCCAGTACTCCTGCTCCGCTGCAACGGCTACGGTCCCGGCCTGTTGACTCTGAAAAAAGTCATCGCTGCGATTATCGGTGCGTTTAAAGCGTTTACTGTCTGCCTCCGTTGGAGAGAGCCAGGACAAAGGAGCAAAGTCCCTCAGGGCTTTTTGCTGACCGCTGAAAACCGCGATATTCAGGTCGCTGTTTTGGGCATTGGTTATCTGTAAAACACGGTCATAACTGACCGCAGGTAACAGCGCGCTGACTGGCGTTAAGGTAATTTGCTGGCTGATACCCGGAGTGTCAGACAGTAACAGCGATACCTGATTGATCTCTAGCTCAGCTTCTGTACGGAAGCGTTCAGGCGTAATTTTTTGGTTTTCATCGTCATGAAACTGCAGGTAAAAGTGGCGATCGCCAGGCAACAGCACCTTAACGCTATGTTGCGTTTCCAGCGTGAAAATTGGGCTACTAAAAGGAATATGTTGTTGCGCTTCAGTAAACAGACCGTCCCGGAGCGTTAGTTTTTCCCAGTTGACTACCTGTTGCTTTGGCAAATTTTGCGCGAGCGCGGGCCGCACCAGCAATAGTGATGCACACAGAATTAACATTGTCTTTAATTTAATAAACACGAAATGATTTCTTCCGGTAGTTCATTGGCGACAAAAGCCTGACGTAGGTGCGTTGACATCTCAATATGCAAAAAGCTTACCTTGTTGGGGGAGACACTGCGGATGAGTTTTCCCACGGGATTGATAGTGGCACCTAATTCGAATACATCCCGGCCATAGACCCGTGCCAACAGCCCCATATTATCGCGTAAACAGCTTTGCATGGTCAGAAAGCCTGGCGACGGGACATCAGTCCCATTGCTGATGATAAAATCACTGGCGGCACCGCTGTCGGATTTGCGGGTTGCCGGATTAAAGCCGTGTAACTGAATAACGGCAACGGATTTATCCAGGTCCATAAAGGCCGCAACAACCGCAGTGAATAAAGAGTGTTGTATTCGTGACATGTCGCTGTTTTCAGTTTCGTGACGGTGTTCTGTGTTTTGCATCATGATATCGGGCCGGTGACTGTGGTACGCCGGCAGAGCAAACCAGGTTTCACCGATGGTTTTCGTGTGCAGATCAAAAAACGCATGGGGTATCTGCAACAGGCGAATATCTTCCTGTTTTAAGGGCAGGTGTATCCAGAGTTCGCCTTGCCGTGCATTGCGGGTGTGAAGATGCAGTTTGCCTTCGGTTTGCTGGCTTTGCAGGTATGTCAGTCCGGATGCCGGCGTACCGGTGTACAGCGCCATGATATCGTTTTTGACTTGCGTAAAGGCTTCTTCACTCAGTTCGACAGCGTGAACCGGGAACAATGAGCAGCATAAAATGACTAACAATATTCTGTACATTAGTGCTCCAACTCGTTGCGGTAACGTTCGATGATAGGCGTAGGCTGAATTACCCGCTTGACGATCGAAACATAAACTTCATCACCCTGCTGATGGGACAATTGAATGCGGTGTGCACTGTTGCTGATATCCTCATCCAGCAACAGAGAAAAGGTTTGTCGACCGATTATGGTACGTTTCCCTGATAACTGATAACCGTTGTAGCGCTCAGTGGCATTTATCTGATATCGGCGTTTTAGCAGAGTATGCGCTGTGTTGATGTCCGGGTTTCGACTGGCATCCTGTATTTCAATATCCAGTATCACCGGCTCCGGTGTGGTTTGATATAGTACAAAGGACAACATTTCCTGGGTAGATTGCTTGGTGTTGTTCAGTTGTACGGTGTCGCCACTTGTCACCAGCAAGGCCCTGCGTTGTTGCCATTGGCTGGCCTGTCGCGGTAATCCATTTCGCCACCATTGTACATCCGGGGCATCCAGCGCTATGGTGCCGGTTAAGCTGCCGCCCATAACGGATTCATCCACTAATCCCCATTGCCCGGCTATCCAGAAAGGGGGTTGCGGCACATCGTTTTTGCGCCAGGTGATTTGCACTGGTCGGGCACTGTCGCGATTGAAAAACAGCCGCCCGGCAACGGGTTTGCTTAACTTTTCCGCTGATGCAAAGTGAGGAAAAGTCGTCAATGAAGCGAAATTTAATGCACTATTTTCTTCCAACGCAACGGGTTGTCCCGGGTAGGGGTTTTCAACCATGATGTCGCTGAGTGTCAGGGTACTAAAGTCATCGAGCAGTGTCTGATAGGTTTCATCAGGATCTACCTCAGGTCGTTCGTCCAGCAGACTGTCGTGATAATTTTTTAGCAGTCGGATGTTGCCCAGATTAACTTCCTGCTCCCAACTATCAGGACGCATGGCAAACCAGTCAGGGACACCTGCCGGATAATCAAACCAGTCTCTTTTTTCTTCCGGTAGAGTACGCATTGAAGGCATATTACTGAGCCGGGTGAACACCGAAACCAAAACCGGTTGGCTGCTGGACAGTTCCAGAAACTGTGCGGCTTTGCTCACCTGCAAATACAATTCTTGCTTTTGCCCCAGCCAGTTAAAAAATTCTTCATTGGCCAGCTGATTGTTTTTCTCCGGTACGAACTCCGGATGTATTGAATGCTGTTGTAACTGTTGTGAGTCGGTCAGCACACGCACGTCAACAAGGGCATTCGGGCCAGTGGACAGTGATTGTTCGGCAAAGGCACGAACCTGAACCTTGTATGGGGTCAGCTCACTGTCACCCTGAGACAGTGAAAAGCGCAATGGTTTGCCCGGGGATAAAATAACGGTATTGGCAAAATGGTCGTGTTCCTGCACATAACCGGATTCAGCAAATAACGCCAGAGACAGGGGAACCGAAGAGGTAAAGCTCACCAGTCCGGGTTTTAACGCAATGCGCTGTGAAAATTGCTTGCCGGTATAGGTGAAACTGCGTTTTTGTTCCAGACTGTCTTCCAGGTTAAACCAACTCATGTGTAGTTTAAAGGCACGGTCTGTAAACGCGTGTTCGCCTGCAATGCGATATTGTCCGGCAACCTCTATTGGGAACGAAACCTGTTTGTAGGCATCCGCATGGTGTTCATACTGGCTCAGCAGGTGCTTTTTGGTGGCGATATCCGTCAGGGGCACCCGGTAAATTAATACAGATTGATAATCCTGATCCTCATCGCCGCTGGGTACTAAGGGTTGCCAGCGATATTCTGCGAGATTGGCTTTCTCGGTATCGCTCAAAAAAGCAGTGTCAAATGGATAGTACTGCAACAGATTGTCTTTTTGTTTCACTGATAATCGTTGCCATAAATCTATCGGCTTAACGCGGCTGCTGCGCTGTACATGCTGATAGGCACGCACTGCCACCTCTTTGATATTGTCGCTTTTCACAATTTGCGAAATGACCAACCGGGACGCACCTTCAGGCAGGGTGATATGCAGATTTTCCATTGCCGCCAGGCGGGCGTTGGAATCATTTAAAAATGCCTCTGGTACCAGTTGTTGGTTTGCTTTTAGTTCCACTTTTCGGGTGGCCAGCGCATGGTGATGGAACTGGTTTTCAAACAGAATATTGCCACGACTGTCCAGTACCTGAACCTTCAGGTGATAGGGATAACGCGCGGTTTTATTGTCTGCGCCTGACAGGATGGCCGCAGAGGAAATCCACAACTTTTGTGGTGACTGGGTAAGCCGGTAATCCAGGTGCGTATCCGGCGGTAAGATATAGCTTCTGGAGATATCCAGTTTTACACTGTCGGGAATGGGTTGCGATACCCGCTGTAATCCGCTGTCGGACAGCAGTGTTTGCACAATAACCCACAGCGCAGCGATGGCCATTGCCAGCATTATCAGGTGCTTTATCAGTCTCATCATTGCGGCTGTACCTCACCGGGTGTCAACCACAGATAGCGGGATTCAACAAAACGGCTTAACGCATCGGGGGATGAGGAGGCCAGTGTTTTTTGATTCAGGCTATTGAGGTTGATGGCGGAAATAATGTTCTCTTCGCTGTCCAGAATTAAAATAAATTGCTGCAAGGTGGAACTGTCTAACAGGTATCCCAGGCGGGCGTTGTGCAACTGTTCAAAGGCGTCATAGAAACTGTGAATATTGCGGGATTTGGCATAGCTGAGTAGCGCCGGGTGAATACCCTGATTGTAGGTGTCGGGATTCGGGTTGATACCAAAACTGCGGATATCCCGTCTGAACACCGGTAGACCCAGTAATCTCGCGTGTTGTTCTTCTATTTTAATGGCTTCGGTCGCCTTAAAGCTGTCTCTGATCAGTGGGCTCAACCAGATGGTGACATACTGATCTAACGCCAAGTAATTGAGGTAGTCGATTTGCTGACTGGTGCTTTGGTAATAGGGCGAGGTGATAAAGTCGCCATTGACGAAACGATAGCTCAGCCCCAGATCCTGCAGTTCCTGTAACAAGAATTGAGTTTGTTGGCCCGGACTATATTGGTTGATATTACGCCACAGGCTGAGCATCGCCATTTCCTGAGGAAACGGCCGGGATTCCTGAAAGGAAAAACTGCGCAATAACACCGGCGTGGGCGCCTGATGTTCAAATTCTTTGGTAATGGCCATAAACATTGTGTGATACAAAGTGTGCCGGTTCCCGGCCAGGGCCACGTTGCTGCTGCCGTCCGGGTTTGCCCAGGGGTGAGTCCCGGAGAGCAGTAAAAAACGATTTTGTAATTTGTTAAACAGGGCGGCACCGAACTCAAAACTGGTGCGATCGTAAAAGGGATTGGGCACCTGTACCAGATAATTGGTTTGTGCTGTCAGATTGATAACTAACGTAGCCCAGTTTTTTCTTTGATTGGATTCTGCCCACAGGGGTTGTTCTTCTACAATTAAAAACTCTTTGCCTGTCAGTGGTTGTTGCAGTACCCGAAATTCGTAACCGACACTGGCGGCCTGCCAGTTGAGTCGTTGTATTTCATCACGGCTTTGCTGCGTCCAGCCTTGCTGATTGAATTGTTTCAACCAGGACATTAAAGGCAATAGTATGTCCTGGTGCCAGAATAGCAGTTCGTTTTCCGTCGGGATCTGAAAGGCATTACTGCCTTTTTTAGCGATGTATTCTTTGCGTTCCAGTAACCAGGAGATGAGATAACCTTCCACGTTATTCACCTGGTTTTCCCGCGCATCGGTTTGGTACACTTCAATACGGGCCAGGGCACTGCGCATTTCCCGGTTGTTCAAGGTTAATTGCGCAATGCCAAACTGATCATGTTGCCATTGTGGTGACGCCTTGTTGTCCAGCCAGGTTATTTCCAGCTCTGAGACAACGCTGTTTAGCAATGCCAGTGGTATATCCTGGGGTAGTGAGCGCAGCACCTGCAGGCTATTTTGTGCCTCGCTGCTCGCCCGGTTGAGTTGTTTGCGTTTTTCTGTGAGTTTCAGATCGCCGCGGATTTGCAGCACATTGTGTTGGCTGAATGCTTCATGTGCAGCCTGGAAAAACCCCTCTTGCAGACCGGAATCAAACACATATTCCCCGGAACTTTGCAATTGGTAGGACAGGTCGATAAACAATGCCCGGCTTTGCAGCTTTTCGAACAATGCCAGGCCCAGGGTAGCGGAACCCAAATCGGCTCTGGCCTGAGTGACTTCAACCACCAGTTGAGATTCCGGTTTAAGTCTAATGGCGTAAAACCCAATCCCCTCTTTGTGCAGCAGCAGTACCTTGCTTTCAAGTACCCAGAGTTCAGCATCAATCTGATTAGCCAAATCTTCCAATTGTTTTAGCTGGTCATCCAGTTGCACTGGCGACAGTGTGGCGCTTAGCTGCATTAATACGTTAAATGCCTGAACCTGTTCAGTACCAGGATCGGTTGGGCGCACAGTGGAGAAAAAGGACACTGGCCTGATTTCAGCGTAAACATCCCGCACCTGTTGTTGACTGTATTTCAGGTGGCGACGCTGTTCTGCATCCGGGGGCAGGGCGGCGTCATTGCTCCACAAGGTCAGAGCAAAGCCGATAATCGTCGCCAGGGCAATACCCACAAATGAAATGAAAAGCGTGCTGACCGCCATTTTTACTGCGATTTTTTTCTGATAGATTTTAATGGCAAGCAAGGTAGATACTATGTAGCCAAAGCCAAAATAATCGGAAATTTTGGCCGTAGGCAACAGTTCTATTAAGGCAAATCCCAGCAGTATTTTGTAGAAAAATCCGATGTTGAAAAACAACAGTAGCAGACGCCCGCCTTCGAATGTAATGCCCCGCAACAAAGGTGTGCGCAAGGCCAATAACCCCAACAACAAAATGACACCCGCTTCAACAAAGGTAAACAGTAATTTTTCGGGTTGATACCACTGCAAAGCCAGGAGGGCCGGAATAAGAATACCGTTGAACTCCCAACCAAATTGCAGGTTCATACGGGACGCAATAAAGGCGGTGGTTAACAGGATGATGTAGGCTTTTGGACTGGACAATAATGAGGTGGCCAGATCTTCATACATATAATTCAGGCCACCGATATTGAAATTCGTTAACGGAATTAGCAGCCATTGAATAATCAGGAAGGTCAGGCCCAGATACAGAAACAGGGATTTGCTGCCCTTGACGATACCGCCCATCCACATTTGATTGGCAATCAGTGCGACGATGATCAACCCAAAGCTTTGCAGGTTATTGCGGAGATCGTATTCACCAAACCAGTCTCCGGTGAACTCGATGGCCAGTGGAATGGCGAAAAAATCCAGACAAATTCGCACTAAAACCGATAATAAAATCAGTGCGAAAAAGCGATCCCGGCCAAACATCTCTGAGTAGCCAAAGCGGACCATGAGCTTATTGGCCAGCAGCCAGGCGAGGCCGTAAGTGATATAGGCCTCAACCAGTACCACCATGGCACTGGCAGGTTTAACAAAAAACAAAGGTACCAAGTAACCCGGCACCACCAACCCTGCCAATGTGGTGCCGAAACGGGCATTGAGAAAAACCACCACACAAACACCCACCCACACCGTGGTAATCACAGAGCTTTGCAGCGCACCGGGCGGGAACAGGGTTAGTTGCAGAAAATCAGGCATTTAACAGCACTTGTGCGTCAAGCAGTTGTTCCGGTGTCAGCGGCTTTTCCAACACTTCGCGAACAAAAGGATAGGCGCGAATTTTTGCCAGCTCCTGGGCATCGTTGATACCGGAAATGACGATGGTCGGGATTGCCAGACCCGCTTCCTGCATCCATTCCAGCAGGCCCGCGCCGTCCAGGTTTGGCATCACCAGGTCAGTGACCATGTAATCAAAAGACTGACTTTCCAACAGGCGCTTTGCCATCAGCCCGTCGTTTGAGACCACCACCGTGAGCCCCAGATCGCTGAGCCACATCTGCGTCATCATGGCTAACATAGGTTGGTCTTCAACCAGTAATACCGTTTTGTTGTTATCAGTCATTCAGGTTAATTCCTTCAATCAGGATAGAAAGCCGATAGCCTTTGCCAACACGGGATTTTAATCGGCAATCAATGCCCGCATCTTTGGCTGATTTCAGCGCCATTAATAATTCTGACAGCAGGGTTTGTTCGCCAATAATGGCATTTTGTTGGTACATTTTTTCCAGTTGTTCATTGGGTAAACCATAACCGTCGCTTTCAATTTTCAGATACAAAATGTCAGCATCATTTTTAACCAGCTGTTTGCCGATGATGCGGATTTTCTTCGGTGCGATCGCATCATCCGCCAACAGCCTGAACCCTTGTATCAGCAAATGTTCAAAGTTTTCCGGAGAGCCCAGCCCCATGGTGGCAAATGCGGGGAGGCGGTTGACGAATGTCACATCTCGCCAGATGCTGCTGTTTTGCTGTGGTGACTGGCAATGGGCGATCTGTCGTTCCAGGATATCCAACGGATTAAATGGGATAGCGTGGCTGTCTTTCTTAGCCGACATGCGGCTCATAAAGTAATGCGTACGTCGGGTCAGGTCCGCGGCGGTTTTTAATTCGATGTTCATAAAGGTGGCTATTTCATTCACCAGCGGCATATTGGCTTTTCGTTCAATTTGCAACAGCCCCATTTGCAGAGTCGACAGGTGATTTTTAATGTGCACCATATAGTGATCATGCAGGCCGCGCTCAACGTCCAGGTATGCCTGAACTTCTTTCAGGTCCTGAATTTCTACCATCAGTCCATTCAGATTCAAATGTAAATCCGCTTGCATTAAGGAGCTGCTGTCAAACTGACAGGACGAGACGACAACGACATATTTACCTTCGCCTATCGTAGTGAAATAGCGGGTTCTTTTGCGCGTTTGCTCCAGCGTAGTTTGGCGGATCAGGTTTTTAACACTGTCGTCACTGATAGGCAGCAGGGTTTTGAGAAACTCATAGGCGTTGCAATTCTCCGGTTTTAACTGGTGTTCTTCAGCCAGTTTTAGCATTGCACTGTTTTCTACCGTGATGCGGCCAAAAATATCAAAAACCATCAGCGGTGTTGCCAGGTTGGCCTGTAAACCGCGCTGATATTCCAGTTGCTCAAATAAGTAAGACGTACCTTTGGCGATAAAGTTAATACTTTGGTTTTCACTGTTGCTGAATCGGCGACGGCTTATCAGTCCGGTTTGCCTGCTGGATTTAGCTTGTTGTTGCAGATTGAGCAGTGTGCTGATGTGGATGGCAAACTGATTCACCTGTTCCAGCAATATTTTCAGCCGGTCATTGTCCTGTTCAAAAGTGGTGAGCGCCCAAAAGCCTAAAATATGGGTGCCCTTGTAAAACGGCACCAGAATTTCCTGCTCATCCGCCTGTTTTTGTTTGAAAAACGGACGGTCAATGACGATGGCCTGTTTATCTTTGACTGCCTGTTCATAGGGCTCGCGGCGTATATCTCTGCGCATTTCGTTGATTGCAGCCAGGTTGCAATTGATGGCAGAGATCTCTGTTAATCTGAAGTCTCCTTTTTGCAATTCTAAAAAAATGCAACGATGCAGATGTAGGTTCTGGGATACCATGTTGGCTATGTTGTGCCAAAACGCCGCGCTTGTATCTTCGCCGGATGCGGCCAATCGGAATTCATTTTCCACCTGTTCCTGTAAGCTATTCAGGGCGCTCTGTCGATAACGTCTGAGTCGCCACTCCAGGGCAAATAGCAGGATAAGGCATGAACTTAAAAGCTCCATGACAGGTGCAATCAATCCACTTAGCTGAGCTATTGGTATACTGATGCCTGGCAGTAACAAACAATACAATACCGTAGTACTGCGTTTCAGATGAGTTGGGCTGGCAAGATAAACTAGCGCCATTAACAGTATGACGACGGCAATCAACGCCAGACGGTCACGGATAGTCAGTTCTGTTTTGTACTGTTGGTTTTCGTAGGCATGTAAAGCGGCAGCCTGATACTGCACCGGATGCCAGCCAAGGGATGAGTTGTTGTAGGGCACCCAAATGGTTGCATCCATCAAATTAAAATCTGCTATATAATAGACGTCTTTGCCTGCCAGCATGCGGTCCAGCAGTTCGGGTTGTGCAAACAGTTCAGGGGTGACAATGGCAGAGTTTAAGGCTACCCTGGCAAAATCTATCAACAGATCTTCGGTCGCATCTGAAAACGCCGGATAAAGCGCCGCCGTGGGGGAGTTAAACTGGTTTATTCTGCGGGGAATGGTGATGGCTGTGCCGTTGGTTTGATACGGAGATATAAGGTAGCCTGCACTGGGTGTCCAGTCACTGTTTTGCACATATATGCGTTGTCCGTCTGTGGAAAAACTGCGTTGCGGGATCTTAACCGAATAGACTTTGGGATGTTCCAGTAAACGGGCACTGGATTCCGCCAATGGACTATCTGGCAGTAACCAAAATATTCTCGATGCCGGACTATTTATCAATTGCTTGAGTTGCTGCTCTGGTGCGGCGTCGTCGCCGGGCTGAACGGACACGGTCGGTGAGTCAGTGGCGATCACAAACGAAGCAGTCAGGTTGTCATCCGGTGAGAACCATATCGTCTGAAAGGCCAGGTTAGCAGCGCGGTTCAGATTGTGGTATTCCAACACGAAAAAACTGGTAAAAACCAGTGTAATCGTAAATAAAAACGGAATTATCGAGCGCCTGTTAAAATCCAATCCGGTGTCCTCGTACTTTAGTCATTACTCAATTTCCTGAGTCGCTGTTTTCATTATCGTCGAGTATTTCAGGTAGTAAAATTTTTCTCAGTTAACTGGTTTCCTGATGTTCTGACAGAGAAAGCATAAAGGATTGCACCTGGTCGGCAAAATCGCGCAAAACCGCCAGTTGTTCATCGCTGAGCTCTCTTGGTACCCGGTCGATGATACACAAGGTGCCGACGCGTAAATCGGGCTGCAAAATAAGGGGGGCACCGGCATAAAAACGAATATGAGGCTCACCGAGCACTAAAGGGTTCGATCTGAAGCGATAGTCATCTTCGGCATCGGGAACGTACAAGGTCTCGTCGTGATTAATGGCATGGCCGCAGAAAGAAACATCGCGTGTCGTTTCGCAGGCATTCAGACCTACATTTGATTTAAACCACTGGCGCTTCTTATCGACGATAGTTACCAGGCATATAGGCACGTCGAAATAGGCATGGGCCGCCGCAGTGATATCGTCCAAAACCTGGTCTGGCCGGGTATCCAATATTTGTAACTGATTCACCAGTGCCATCCGTTTTGCTTCATTGTGCGGAACGTCGGGTTTAATCATGTTGCAACTCCTTCAATACTCCGGGCAACCGATAGTTGAAACCATACCCGATAAAATTCGCTATGTGTATCATACTTAAGGATTAATTGCCTCCGGTTAGATAAAATCATCACCACTCGTTTTATAATTTCAACTTGCTCTAATTGTTCTCACTTGTTATTTAGGGTGGGTACGAAAAATCAGGACGTATTGATCAGAAATGCTGAAATCTCAGGTTACCTTTAAAAAAGAATATTTGGTGGTGGCGCAGAATGTGTCCGGTCGCAATCTCAACGTGCCTGTGTACCGCTTTAAAAGTAACGTTGCTGGACCAAAAGTTTACATTCAAAGCTCTATTCACGGGGCAGAAGTACAGGGCAATGTCGTTATTTATCATTTGATCCAGGCGTTGCAGTCTGCGCCGTTAAAAGGTGAGGTGATCCTGATCCCGAACTGCAATCCGGTGGGCAGTAATCTCAAATCCGGTGAGTATACACTGGGGCGTTTTGACCCGGTAAATGGTCAAAACTGGAATCGGGCCTACCATTTTGATCAGGCATCATTAGATCAGTTTATCCAACAGGTTGATGAAAATGCTGACATTAAGCTGCTGAAAGCGCGCTTCAGAGAACATGTAAAACAGGGCATTGACGAGGTATTAGCAAGGGAATGGGGCGTCGGCCTGGCGCAACAATTAAACCTGAAACTACAGCGCTTTGCGTTTGACGCCGATATTGTATTGGATTTACACAACGGTCCGGTATCGACCCGCCATATTTATGTTCCTGAGTACGCCCGCGAATCCGCCAGGTTTTTTAATATACCGCATGTCATCCTGATACCTAACCTGTTCGCCGGAGCCCTGGACGAAGCGACGTTTTGTCCCTGGTGGACCTTGCAACAACAACTGACCGATAAATATCCGCAACGGGACTGGCAGTTTGGTGTTGAAGCCTTTACCGTGGAAATGGGCTCCCAGGAAGTGATTGACTTTCAGGCCGGACAACAGGATGCGCAGAGTATTTTGAGCTATTTATCGGCCAAAGGGTGTTTTGCTGAGCCTCTTTACATTCCGCAAAACATGCAACGTCACACGGTGTATCTCAAAGACTATAAAATCTTGTTTAGTCAGGTTGGCGGAATCGTGGAGTATCTGGCTAAACCCGGTCAGCGGGTAAAGCGTGGAGAAGTCATGGCCAGGGTGCTGAATATCGATGAGCTGGAAGATAAACGCGCTGTCAGCGAGATAAAGGCACCTTGTGATTTGATCCCTATTTTGCATTTTCCGTCCGCCAGCGTGTTGGGTGGAACGCAATTGTACAAGTGTTTTACGCAGTACTTTGAGCTGTGATTATGGGGTGGCTTTGCTAAGGTGCGGAATGCGCAGCAGGGCAGCGCCTTCGGTTTGCTCAAAAATCCCGCTATCGGTAACAATTTAATCCAATTAGACAACAATCTATTACGACATTCATGCGACGCTCTTTTTATCATAGCCGCAGCTAATCAAAGGAGAGTATCAATGAAACACTATTTAACCTTTTCTGCGGCATTGTTGTTAGCCGCCTGTGGCTCGGATGACAATGATGAACCAGCGGTTCCTGAACCTGTGGTGATCACCACAGAATTTAATGATGGCAAACAGGGTTGGGAAGCCGGCTTTTCAGATTATCCGGTGGATGATGAGGAGATCTATGAGCTGGAGGCCGAAATTGCCGATTTGCCGGATGAATCAGGCGACCAGGGATTTCGTCTGAAAGGCATGAATCGCAGCGATGATCTGTTCATGTACCTGAAGGGGCGTGTAGTAGGTCTGCATCCAAACACTGACTATACCTTGCACGGCAGCGTCTCGTTCTTTTCTAATGCCGGCGCTGATTGCATTGGTATCGGTGGTGCACCTGGCGAGTCTGTGTATGTGAAGATGGGGGCCACGGAAATTGAGCCTGAGCAACTGGACTTTTACATGAACATAGACAAAGGCAACCAGTCGCAACCGGGTAACGATGCGATTGTGATTGGCAATATCGTGGCTGAAGGTGCAAATTGTGAAGGCACGGCTTTTGGTGAGAAAACCCTGGAAGTGGCACTCGAAGATGGATTTGAAGTTCAGTCTTCCGCCAGCGGCGAGCTGTGGATCATGATAGGGACTGACTCAGGTTACGAAGGACTGACCGACATGTATTACACCGAGGTGCATTTGACGTTGACCCCTTAGTAGTTATTTAAGATGTTGGCGGCTGCGCAATAGCTTGTGCGGCTAGCCAAACAACCATTTTACGGCCTGGGGGAACTCCTCTGCCCAGAACGATTCCGAATGGCCCCGGCCCGGCACGGTTTTACTGAAAATGTGCGAGGTGGGATGCCCGCAGTCTACGATTTGATTCACCATATTGTGCATGTCATCCACCATGGTTTTATCTTCTTCGTTGCCCATCAGAAAATACAGACGGCAGTCCGCCGGTAGCGGCCGTTGTCGGGTGAATTCAAAAACCGGACTGGCATACCAGAATGATGGCGACAAAATACCAGCTTTGGAAAAGATATCCGGGTAACGATGAATGGCAAAATGAGACATTAATCCGCCCATGGAGCTGCCCATAATACCGGTGTTGTTGCGGTCAGGGCGTGTCCGGTAATGCTGGTTAATATGGGGCATCAGCTGTTGTACGATAAAATCCAGATAGTGCTGCCCTTCAGCTTTACCGTAGGTGGCGTTATCCCAGGCACTCAGCTCTGTAATGCGGTGCTGTTTACCATTGTCTATGCCCACCACAATTAATTCCAGTTGCTGCTGATGGGCCATCAGGTTCAGGCTTTTATCCACCCGCCACTCTCCGGAGTAGGCGCTGGCCTCATCAAATAAATTTTGCCCGTCGTGCATGTACAACACCGGATAATGCTTGTCTGATTGCTGGTAGTCGGGCGGCAGATAAACCCGTACCGTGCGATCCCGGTTCAGGCCCGGTATAAAAAAGTCCGGCGTAATAATGTGCACCTGTGCTGAGGCTGTGCTCCATTCCATTTCCGGGTTGTGATTATCAGTGGCACTCACAATGACCTCACAGTGTTACCTATGTTTCAGTGTAGAAGATTCACAGTGGCCTGAACAGCCAAGTTATCGCATCTGAAAAGTGTGCTCGCCAAAAGGCTTCGTTGTGTTTC
This sequence comes from Planctobacterium sp. R6, assembly GCF_055755215.1. Classification (NCBI taxonomy): domain Bacteria; kingdom Pseudomonadati; phylum Pseudomonadota; class Gammaproteobacteria; order Alteromonadales; family Alteromonadaceae; genus Planctobacterium; species Planctobacterium sp. R6. The sequence goes on along the minus strand of NZ_JBVTQY010000018.1, from coordinate 25,333 downwards.
CCCTGCGCAATGACTTTAGCCTGGATATGCTGGTTTGGGTGCCCTTCTTCTGATAAAAGTTGGGTCATCTTGTGCATCGGCTGCACCATATCCTCACCTTCCAGCTCACCGACGATAAAATACAAACGGTGGCTTTTGGGCAGAGTGTGCTCCCGGGTAAACTGAAAAACCTGCGGGGCGTACCAATAGGAGGGCGAGAAAATCCCGGCTTTGCTGAAAACTTCAGCATGGGAGAATAGCGCATAGTGACTGGCCAGGCCTCCCATCGAGCTACCCATGATGGCGGTGTTTTCGGCATCCGGCATGGTTTTGTAATGCCGGTCGACATAGGGTTTAACCAGGTTAACGATAAAGTCAGTGTAGTGTTGTCCTTCTCCCTCGCCATAACGCTCGTGCGACCAGGCACTTAGCTCTGTTGTGCGATGTTCACCGCCATTGTCTATGCCTACCACAATCAGCTGTAAATCTGATTCTTTTGCCAACGCATTGAGATGTTCGTCAACTTGCCATTCACCGGCGAATGCCGTGCTGTCGTCAAACAAATTTTGGGCATCGTGCATGTATAACACCCGAAAGCGCCGTTCTGGCTGGTAATAACCGGGCGGCAGGTAAATGCGCACAGTGCGGTCGCGCTGTAACACCGGAATAGTCAGTGGCTGCTCAACTGTGTGCCAGCTTCCTGCTTCAGGTAGTTCTGTGGCGAAACCGGTGCTACACAGTAAAGGTAAAAGGCATACAAGTAACAAAATACGCATAATCATTCCTGTTGGTACTATGCAAAAAATACGCTGGCTACCACAATACCCACGATGATGGCGGTGGCGTCGGCAATTAAGGCGCAGGGAATAGCATGGCGGCTGTGTTTTATGCCCACAGCGCCAAAATAAACCGCCAGCACATAAAAGGTAGTTTCGGTTGAGCCCTGAAAAATTCCTGACAATCTTCCGGCGAAGGAATCTGCGCCATGCACCTGCATGGTTTCAATCATCATGGCGCGCGCACCGCTGCCGCTCAGCGGCTTCATCAGAGCGGTAGGCAGTGCATCCACAAACGCGGTAGACAAGCCTGCCAGCGACACCAGCCAGGCAATTGCATCCACCACCAGTTGAATTGCACCACTGGCGCGCAATAAGCCGATCGCCACTAACATTGCCAATAAATAGGGGATCAGATTGATGGCCTGTTGAAAACCTTCTTTGGCGCCTTCGATAAACAAATCATAGGTGTCCAGTTTTTGGCGCCAGGCGCTAAACAGGACACCCACCACAAAACAGAAAATCAGTAGGTTTGCCAACAGCGAAGATTGCGGGCCAACTAGGGCCGCAGGCAAACTCACAAAATACACCAGCAAGCCGCCCATCAGGGCAAAAAACAGCGCGCCATAAAGGAGCACCGTTTGCTGCAGAAGATTAATGCGTTGCACCAAAGCCACTGCGATCAGCCCCGCAATCGAGGAGCAACTGGTGGTGATCAGTATCGGTAAAAATACATCGGTGGGGATTGCTGCACCCTGTTGCGCCCGGTACACGAACACAAACACCGGAAACAGGGTAACAGAGGAGGTATTGAGTACCAGAAACAAAATTTGCGCATTACTGGCGGTGGTTTTGTTGGGATTCAGGGTTTGCAAATCCTGCATGGCTTTAATGCCCAGCGGTGTCGCAGCATTATCCAGTCCCAATGCATTGGCAGACAGGTTCATGGTGATTGACCCAACGGCCGGATGATTAGCGGGGACTTCAGGCATTAAACGTTGAAACAGGGGGGTCAGTAACCGGGACAACCTGGCTATCCAGCCATTGTGCTCGGCAATTTTAAAAATGCCCAACCAAAGGCATAAAGCACCCACCAGTCCCAGGGCAATTTCTACTGTGACTTTGGCCATGTCGAACATGGCACTAACCAGTTCAGTAAAAATGGCCTGATTACCCAGCACCAGCCATTGGTAAAAACCGCAGAAAGCGGCAATAAAAAAGAAGGCTAACCAAATGAGATTCAGCACAGTTTGCTCTGCTATCGCTTGTGCGTGTTCAGCGCACAACTACTCCACAAAATAGGTGCCCCAACCGTCGTAAAACACTTTGTGCTTTTCCGCGATGCTCACCAATTTACTGGTATCGGCGTTAATTTGCTCCAGGTCCAGTGATCTTTCTGCGATTGCATCAAAGCTAAAGAGTTCATCACCGTCGTCTAAAATCAACTCTTCGGCGTCAGTAACTTCAAACCCTGCTTTGTAAGCGTCGACTGCCGCCTTTTCCAGCAATGCGAAATCCTTGCTGGCAATGTGGTGCTCTATGGTATGGGGTTTATCGGCAGCGCTGCCGTCATTAATCAGCGCTTCGAGGGTTTCCTGGTTAAATTGATACCAGTCTTGCAGGCTATTTGAGTGTGGCATAGCGATCTCTTGAGTATATTTTTGCGTAAGTTTAACGCGCTTTTGTCAGCTGTGCGACTTCGTTATTGACCTGATCAAAGTCTTCGATCATTTTTTCCCGCAACAGTACTGACCATTCTTTGATGCCGCGGCTGTCATCCATATATATCGGCTCGCTGATTTGGATAATCAGGGTGCCATTGTCCCAGCGATTTAAATCAACTTTGTCAATCAGGTTGCTGGCGCAAACTCTTACCACCGGCATGTTTACGGCATCTGCGATGCGAAAGGCACCGGTTTTAAACGGCAAAATGCCGCGCCCATAGCTGCGGGTACCCTCCGGGAAAAACCACACCGAAATACCGCGCTTTTTTATTTTTGCCACCGTAGAGCTGAGGGTGTCCGCTGCCCGTGTTGCGTTTTTACGATCTATGAGGACATTGCCAGAGAGCCAGTACAACCAGCCAAATACCGGAATAAACACCAGACTTTTCTTACCGACTGAAACCGTACCCGGCATGACGGCCTTGCAGATAGTGATTAAGTCATAACTGTTCTGGTGATTGGCGATATAAACCACAGGTTCATTGGGGACATTTTCTTTGCCCTGCACCACCACTTTAAGGCCCAAAATACGAGACATAATGCCGTAAACCATACTGCAGGAATACACATTGTTGCGATGCATGGGACGCAAAAGGCAAAAAATAATGAGGATCCCGTTAATAAGGAGAAAGCTGATAAACAAAGCAATAATGCGCAAGATGGCTAACAAAATGATTTCCAGTGTCGTCAAAAGGCTGCATAGTATAGCGTTTTTTTTGCTAAATCATGTCAGATGAGCAGTAAATTTACAGCGCAACTTTGCGCGCTTATTCTGGTCATGCAAAGATTGACGATTTAACCTATACTCGTTGCAGGACCTGTGGTTAAGTGCACAGGATCACATTTGAACTATTTTGTACAACAAGCGACGCAATAAAGAAACAACAAAAACAGGGCTGTCTGATTAATGCAAACCTTTACCCATGACGATTTGGACGCAGAGATTTTAGGCGATCTCCTTGAAGAGATTAATGAGCTTTACGAAGCCAGTGAACAAACCTTAATCGAGCTGGAATTAAAGCCCAAAGACAACGAATTGCAGCGCGCCCTGTTTCGCTCGATCCACACCATCAAAGGGGATTTAGGGATGGTGAATTTTTCACCCCTGATCCCGCTGCTGCAGCATGTTGAAGACTTACTGGACTTCCTGAGAAACGGGCAGATCAATTACACCAGTACCATGAGTGATTTGGTATTGCTTACGCTGGACCGGGTAAAGTTATTTGTAGAAAGTTGTATCAGCAGTGGCACAGCACAATATGACGATCAATTATTTAAACACCTGGTACAGCACATCAGTCGGATAAAACCCGACAATGGCCCGCATCACGAAAAGCTGTTAGCCGAATCAGTACTCTTGCTGGACCCCACTTTGGATGCCAAGCCGGAAAATGATCCTCCGGCTGAGATAGCCCAGTCGGTGAATGAAGATCTGGACACCGATGATGATTCAGCAATCAACAAAGAGTCCAACCCGCTGGACTCCGACAGCACCATAAAAGTACTCAGTAAGGAACGTCAAACCGATATCGTGTTTTTCCGGGCGCTAATGGAGCCCATTGAAGCCCGGTCTATGTATTGGGCCGGACGAGGCGACAGAATTGCCAAACTGGCGTTACTCATGAATAAGATGGAAGGCAGCCCCATTGACGCGGATCAACTGCTGGTGGCCTGTTATGTTCACGATTTTGGCATGGCCTTTATGCCTCTGCACATTTTACACAAACGCGACAGGCTGGAAATTGCCGAGTTCAATCTGTTGCGCTCGCACGTCTATAAAAGTTCCAGATTGCTGGAACACTTAGATCAGTGGAACGAGGCACGTAAAATTGTGATGCAACATCACGAGCGTTGTGACGGCTCCGGCTATCCTCTGGGACTTATGGAAAAGGATATTTGTGAAGGCGCGAAATTGTTGGCCATTTTAGATACTTTTGATGCACTAACCCATCAACGGGCCCATGACACCCATCGCAAACGCCCGAAAAAACGCGCCGTTATCGAAATGAACAACATGCCAGAAGGCCAATACAGTCAGCGTTGGATGGCGGTGTTTAACAAAGCTATGGCCAGTTTATTAATGAAATAAGCTGAAAATTGAAATTGGTGCATTTATTTACCTTGTGCAATGATATACAGGTAACAGGAGAATCTGCTTAGGGGACGACTGCCTTAGGGAGTTGCGGGGATTCGGGTAATCGTGCGTTGGGAGACGGGGTTATTGTGTTCAAAAACATAACTTATGTTATCGGTTACATGGTTGTACTGAGCGGGGCTGACGGCATTGCTCAGGATGCAGAGTTGGAACGCATTGAAGTGACTGCGCAAAAACGCATTCAGTCGGTCCAGCAAGTGCCCTTGTCTGTTTCTGCTGTGAATAATCGCACCTTAAACGCCTTTAAGATCGATCAGGCCAGCGAGATTGCCGGACAAATTGTTAACCTCAATGCCAATCGCTCCATATCCGGTGTTTACAATTATTTTATTCGGGGGGTCGGCACCGATGACTTTAACCTCTCTTCTATTCCCGCCGTCGGGCTTTATATCGACGATGTCGCAATTCAAAATCCGGTTCTGGCAAACTTTAGCCTGTTGGACATAGAGCAAGTCGAAGTGCTGCGGGGACCACAAGTGGCGCTCTATGGCAAAAACACTACCGGTGGCGCTATCAAGTATATTTCAGCCCGTCCGCAGGCCGGAGACAACCTGCAAGGCAAACTCAGGGTGAATCTGGGCAGTGACGCACTGCGGCAACTGACTTCGACCCTGGCAGCATCCCCGGATGACGATATCGGGTTTCGTTTAACGGCAGATACACTGCGTCAGGACGGCAGGCTTGATGCCAGCCATGTGGGCAATGACACGCAGTTTCACAATTCCGATCGGCAAGGTTTTAAAGCACAGGTGCGGTTTGATGTCAGCGAGGACAGCCATTTTCAGGTGGCCTTGTATGGTGGGCGGCAACAGCAAATTAGTGCGGTAAAAACCTTTATTACCGCCAGCGATGAAAGTGGCCTGATTGACCTGGACGCATACGATTTACAGAAAGTGACCAGTCAGCTGATCAACCCCAGAGACAATATCGAAGCCTATGGCGGCTACCTGCTTTATCGCCAGCAATTTCCGGGGGTTGAATTTAAGTCCACGACGTCCTTTGAGATTGCTGACAGTGAGCGCATGGATGACTGGGGAGCGCAGGGGGCACCATCCGGGGTAGCGCAGGTGATTACCTATAACTCCACTGACACCCGGTCTTTTTCACAAGAATTTCAGTGGCTGTCACCGCTAAGTGCAACAGGACATTGGTTACTGGGTGTGCTCTCTACGCTGGAGCAGGGCGATATTTTACAAACGGCGTTCATCGACCCGGTAGGTCCTGGACGCCCGGATGATGCTATTGATGACGCGGGGCAGGGGCCCTTGTTTGATCGCGGTGCGCTGGTGAACAATGATATTGTGTCATTGTCAGGGTATGGTCACCTGGAGCAGGCTATTGCGGAACAAACCCTGCTTGGCATCAGTGGTCGTTGGACCCTGCAGCGCCTGACACCCACAGTGAACAGCGCCGGGATGTTGATGGATGCCGAAGACATGCCTTTTCCCCTGGGCTCTTTTGGTTGGTATAGCCTGGGGAATCCGTCGTTTGATGTGCAACGGGATTATGCGGGATTTGCCGTGATTGATAATTTTTATCAGGCCAACCAGGGCATACCCGCGAACGCGGATATCAATCGCACATTTCGCGAGTGGGGTGGAAAGCTGTCACTGATGCACGATTACAGCGAAAACCTGCGCTTCTATGGTTATCTGGCCAAAGGTTATAAAATGGGTGCGGTTAACTCAAATCCTACAACAGCCGCCTATACCGCTTTGCTGGACAGTGTGGTCTCACCGGAACGGGTTGTCACCGCAGAGCTGGGTCTCAAATCTGAATGGCTCAATGATCGATTGCGCTTTAACCTGTCTTTGTTTAATAACGACTGGCAAGATTATCAGTTTTTTCTGGTTTACAATCCCGGTAATCCTGCTGATTTGTTTGCTTCGCTGGTGAATTTGCCCGGGGCCAGAACGCGTGGCTTTGAGGCAGAGCTGAGCGCTTTGTTACCCTCAGATATTACCCTCAAAGCAGGACTGGCGTACGTCGATGCCAAAGTCACAGAAGCCGAACTGGATACCCGCGCGATTGCAGAACATCTGCAAAGCGGTTTTCAAAACTCAGTAGTGGTAGGGAATGCGCTACCCAACACGCCCCCCTGGACTGCCAGCATCCTGCTGCAACAGAGCCTGACCGGAGAATACGGCACGATGAACTGGCATCTGCACTACAATTTTACAGACGCCTACATTCACGCGTTGGCGGGTAATCATTCTGAAGTTTGGCGGCACAACTTTTCTGAATCTGCAGTGCATTTACTGCACGGCGGTATCAGTTTTACGCCTGCCAGTTATCCCAGGGTGAATTTGTCTGTCTGGGGGCGCAATCTGACGGATGAGCAATATTGCAGCGAGCGCGCCACTATTCCTGGCACCAATGTGGATACCAACCGGCTGTGCGCTCAGGGCGCATTTCGCGAATTGGGTCTTGGCATCGAAGTGGTTTTTGAATGAGCCTGTTTACACCTGACAATGCCACCCGGATACAGCCGCTTGTTGCGGCATTATTGGTGTTTGTTGTTGGCTTGCTGTTGACCCTGGGGTACGCCATTAATGAGCAGCAAGCGATTACCGAGAAAAATATCACACAGTTGCAAAGACGCGCTGAGTTGCGTGCTGCCGACATCGAAGCCAGCCTAAAACGCGCCCTGTATCAGGTGGAGTCCATTGCTAACTTTTTTGCCAGTTCAGAATGGGTGAGTTTTAACGAATTTGCCGGATTTGTTGAGCAAATTTATCCGGAATTTCCACAGGGACGCCGGGTTTCCATACTGGCAAACGTTACTGACGAGCAGCTACTGCCATTGCTGCAAAAGCTCAGGAGTAACGAAACGGCGGAGTTTCGCGATTTTCAGCCGTTTAGTTTGCAAGGCGGACAGAAAGCCCCGCTCGTGGAAACCGCAAACAACAGCATTACGTTTATTCAATACACATACCCGGCCATTGCGCGGGATGACTTTATCGGCCGCCAGATGACCGAAAACCTGCCTCTGGGGCCTTCGATTTTCCGCGCTATTCGCAACCGAAACAATACCGTAATTGGTTTTTTTGAGCCATTGCAGGCCATCACCCAAAGTCCGTTTTTCGTGCATATTTCGCCAATAATGAGCAAACAAACGGACCATGAACAACAGGTGGCTGGCCTGGTGACTTCCAGTCAGTATTTGCACGAAGTGTTTGAAACCACGGAAATGAATATCGGACAAACCGCCTTTCGTTACGCGCTGGCTGATGCTCAGGGTAAGGTATATTATTTCCCTGAGGACAGCATTGAACAACAGGCTGCGCCGGTTTTGTTGTCATCGGACTATTACAGTGAATTCAGTCTGCAGGTTTTTGACCGCCAGTGGACCCTCTACGTGATCCCCAATGAAAGTCCGCAGCAACAATTGTGGCAACAAGGCATTATCTTGTTAACCGGCACCTGCCTGGCAATTTTGCTTGCGAGCATCGTATACCTGAATCTGACGCTGCGCGTTCGTCTGGAGAAAAAGGTGGACGAAAAAACGCGGGATCTCAATGATGCCGTTGAAACCCTGCGTAAACAGCGACAGCAACTGCATCATCAGAACGAACAACTTGAACAGGCGGTCCATGATGCCCGGGAGGCCGCACGGGCTAAATCCAGTTTTCTGGCCAATATGAGCCATGAGATTCGGACTCCTTTAAACGGGGTAATTGGGCTGACCCAGTTACTGCAAAATACCCGCCTGGATGCGCAACAAACGGGCTTCTTAAGCAAAATGGAGTCGGCCGCCAGGCATTTGCTGATTGTTATCAACGATATTCTGGATTATTCGAAAATTAGTGCCAATTCAATTGAGCTGGAGCAGATCCCGTTTTCTTTGATGAGCGTGCACGACTTTTTGCAGACTAATTTTGAACAAACTGCTCTGGATAAAGGGATCGACTTTTGTCTTGATATCGATCCGGATGTGCCGCTGGATTTAATAGGGGATCTGGTCAGATTAAATCAGGTGTTACTCAACCTTTGCTCCAATGCCATTAAATTTACCAGTCAAGGCGGTGTCAGAGTGACAGTTACCGCGCAGGCAGCAACCAATCCAACCCTGAGTGAGGCGGTCGAACTGCAATTTGTCGTGGCAGATACCGGTATTGGCATGAGTCAGGAAACCATTGGCGGGCTGTTTACCGAGTTTTCTCAGGCTGATACCTCTACCACCAGAAAGTATGGCGGAACCGGGTTGGGGCTGGTGATCAGTCAGCAATTGTGTCGACTGATGGGAGGGGATGTAACAGTAACCAGCCAGATAAATCAGGGCAGCCGCTTTGTGGCCAGTGTGCAGTTACTCAGAAATAATCGGGTAGTGTTAGCGGATGAGCGCGACTACAGCATGGCAGAACCCAAAACGATACTGGTGGTGGATGACAATGTTCTGGCGCTGAAAGAAGTGGCTGCCACCCTTACCAAAGGTGGCGCCAGAGTGCTGATTGCCAAAAGTGGCAAACACGGATTAGCGCATTTTAAAAAGAGCGAAATTGATATCGTCATTACTGACTGGTGTATGCCGGAGATGGATGGCGAAGGATTTCTCAAAGCGGTACTGGCGCAGGGCTGGACGCCAAAAATTATAGTGATTACCGCGTATGATGTTGCGGTAGTAAAACAAAAAAGTGACGGTCTTAAGATCAGTACTGTACTGCAAAAACCTTGTCCGGCCAGCCAGCTGTTTGACGCCATCACAACAACCTCAGGCGGTGATGAGTTACCTGCGAAACCGGTCTCTACAGAGCTGCACAATTTGCGAATTCTGGTGGCAGAAGATAATGCCATCAATCAGGTGGTGATCGAAAATATGCTGCAGAACGCCGGGGCAAAATGCCAAATAGTCTCTGATGGGGTTGAGTGCCTTGAAACCTTAAAACGCGATAGCGAATTTGATTTAATTCTCATGGATATTCAGATGCCGGTACTGGATGGTGTGGCTGCAACCCAGAAAATACGTGCAGATAACAATCCCGCTATCGCACAGCTACCAATTATTGCGCTAACGGCCAACGTGATGAAAGATGACGTAGACCACTATATTGCCCATGGCATGAACTCTCATGTGGCAAAACCCATAGACGCAAATACCCTGTATCAGGTTATTCAACGCACTTTGGTCACTGCATAAAGGGGCACCAGCTCACTGAGTGAAGCCAGCACCCGGTATAGTCACACCACTAAATCAATCTGCTGCAGACTACCCACGGTGCCGTTATTATTGATGAACAAACCGCTGGAACGCACTTTGGCCTGTAGTTGATTGTCTGCGTCTTTGATATCAAATGGACTGGCTTGTTGTCCTAAGTACAGGGCACCAATACCCAGTTCGCTGATATTGCTGAGTTGATCTTCGCCCAGGGCATTTTTTTGATAAAACTGAAGTCGGGAAAACACACTGTCACCGGCGTCAATAAAACCATTTTGATCTTCATCATACTGCGCCAGTTCAGCGAAGCCATTACCGGTTTTTGCACCAAACAACTCGCTGCCATCATCGATCAGGCTGTTGTTGTTACGATCCAGGGCCAGAAACCCAGACTGACCGGTGGCAAAATGTATAGTATCTTGCTGACCATCCTGATCCAGATCGAACTGGTGAGTTCGCTGGCTTAGTGAAACGGATGCGCCCTGAAGATTGATAACCAGAGGATCAGTCAGCTCAATTTCACCTATTTTCATTTCCAGACTGTTGGCCTGATAAAAGCTGCGCTGCGTAAATTGTTGTAATTCCAGTTGAATGGTCTCACCGGATTGCAACGTGACTTCGCCGCTGGCAATAAACAAGGACGACTCGTCTTCCTGATAGCTTTCCTGATATTGATAAATCAACTCTGCGGTGGAGCTTGTTGGCGGCCGTTGGTTGTTGCGACCATTACTTACAGACTGATCCGGACTTTCTTGCTCTTCCTGCAAATGGTGTAGATGGATTTCCCGTCCGATAAAACTTTCCACAACGGATTTTAATTGCCAGATTTTGGCGTCCAAATGACTGTCACTGAGCTCGTCTTCCTCAGGACGCAAGAAGGCTGTGAACCCCTGCGCGCGATTACCAGCTTGTTCTATCTGCGCCGCCAATGCTCTTCCTCTTTGCGATAAATCAGTGACAGGCGATTGCGGCTTGTCATTTGCCGAAATACCTAAAGCTTGTTCAGAACGCTGAATATCTGTCCGCTCTGATAGCAAAACGGTGCGGGTTGCCGGGTCACCTTGCTGTTGTGCTGCGCGCTCCGCCAGCAGTGTTTCGCTTTTAGTGTAACGTTCACTGCGTTCATGCTGATGAGCGAACTGGATTTGGGCACTTTGCACTTGCATTAGATTTTTCGATACAGTGAAGTTTTGTTCCGGATTAGTTTTTAATCGGCACTCCAGGGGCCATTTTTATACAGTGTCAGAAAATTTTTTTATTTATGCGAGTTGGATATAAAGTTTTATTTGGAAATCGGCCAGGGCAATGAGAATATGGCCCTAATTATGATTTCCAGACTCAAAAATCACATGCGAAAGTGTTCTTTTATCCTCCTCATGCTCTGCCTGTTGACCGCCTGTGGCCAACGTGGCCCGCTATTTTTACCTGAAGAAGCCGCCCAGAATCAGAGCGACAACGCCAATCCGCCTGTTCCTGCTGCTGCAAGTGAAGCCGCTGAGTCGGACCAACCCAAAGAGTAACAACAGGGATTATTATGGATTTTTTTCAATATCAAAATGAGCAATTGTTTGCTGAAGAGTTGTCTGTAGCAGACATCGCTGCGCAATATGGTACGCCCTGTTATATTTATTCCCGCGCCACCATAGAGCGCCACTGGCAGGCGTTTGATAAGGCGGCAGGCAAACAACCCCATTTGATCTGTTACGCGGTAAAAGCCAATTCCAATCTGGGGGTGTTGTCGGTGATGGCAAAACTGGGTTCCGGCTTTGACATTGTGTCCGGTGGTGAATTGCAAAGAGTCATTGCCGCGGGCGGCGATCCGAAAAAAGTGGTGTTTTCCGGTGTGGGGAAAACGGAAGAAGAAATTCTGTTGGCCCTCAGGCACAATATTTATTGTTTCAACGTAGAATCACCTGCGGAATTGTCGCGCATTAATAAAGTCGCGGCAGAGCTGGATGTTAAAGCTCCGATATCCATTCGCGTTAACCCGGATGTAGACGCCAAAACTCACCCTTATATTTCCACCGGACTGAAAGCCAATAAATTCGGCATTGAGCGCGAACAAGCCATTGCTATTTACCAGCAGGCGGCTGCAATGAGCCACCTGGAAGTCAAAGGTATTGATTGTCACATTGGCTCTCAGTTAACTGATCTGGCGCCTTTTGTGGATGCTCTGGACCGGTTACTGGCATTAATCGACGAACTTAAAGAAAAAGGCATTCACATCAATCATCTGGATGTTGGTGGCGGCCTCGGTGTACCTTATCAGAATGAAACACCGCCGCACCCTAACGAATACGCCGCGGCATTAGCGCAGCGCTTGCAGGGCAGGGAAGAGCTAACCCTGGTATTTGAACCCGGTCGCGCCATTATGGCAAATGCCGGCATTCTGGTGACGAAAGTAGAATTTCTGAAATCCGGCGCGGAGAAGAATTTTGCGATCGTAGATGCTGCCATGAATGATCTGATCCGACCGGCGCTGTACTCTGCCTGGATGAATATTATCCCGGTGGATAGCGGTTTGCAGCGTGAAAAGGCGGTATACGACGTGGTCGGTCCGATTTGCGAAACCGGTGACTTTCTGGGTAAAGAGCGGGAACTGGCTATTGCAGCAGACGATTTATTGGCGGTCAGAAGTGCCGGAGCCTATGGCTTTGTGATGGCTTCCAACTACAACACCCGCGCTCGTCCACCGGAGCTTATGGTGGATGGGGATACACTACATTTGGTGCGCGAGCGGGAAACTTTACAAGAGTTGTGGAAACTGGAACGTAAACTCCCGTAATATAGACCTAATAGAAGTTTTCGAATTAATCACATGTTAGTGCAGTTTTCTAAAATGCACGGTCTGGGTAATGATTTTATGGTTGTTGATAACCTCACCCAGAACGTATTCTTCTCAAAAGAGAAGATCGCACAATTGGCCGACCGGAATTTCGGTGTGGGCTTTGATCAGATGTTGCTGGTGGAGCCGCCCTACGATCCGGATCAGGATTTTCATTACCGCATTTTTAATGCGGATGGCTCTGAGGTAACACAATGCGGCAATGGCGCCCGTTGTTTTGCCCGGTTTGTCAAAATGAAAGGCTTAATTAATCGCAACAAAATCTCGGTCAGTACCAAAAACGGTCGTATGGTATTGTATCTGGAGAACGATGGCATGGTGACGGTCAATATGGGGCGACCCAATTTTGAACCGGCGGCGGTACCCATCAAAGCCAACAAACAGGAAAATATCTACCTGATCCGGGCGGAGGAGCATACGGTGATGGCCGGCGCTGTTTCCATGGGTAATCCCCATTGTGTGATGGAAGTGGATAATGTTGACAGCGCACCGGTAGAATCCCTCGGCCCCTTACTGGAGACTCATGAACGCTTTCCGGAAGGGGTTAATGTGGGCTTTATGCAGATTGTTAACCGCAAGCATATTCGCCTTCGCGTATTTGAACGGGGTGTCGGTGAGACGTTGGCCTGTGGCAGCGGCGCATGTGCTGCGGCGGTCATCGGACATCTGCAAGGTAAACTGGATGACAATGTCAGGGTGGACTTACCGGGTGGTTCCCTTAAAATACGGTGGCAGGGTAACGATACAATGATAAAAATGACAGGTGCCGCAGAACACGTTTTTGACGGCAGTATAGAAATATGACTGACACTCCAAATAATACCGCCGAAATCAACACGCCTTCTGCTGACTGGTTAACACCGGAGTTGGTGAAAGACTACTTACTGAATAATCCGGAATTCTTTATTCGTTATCCGCTACTGGCTGAAGAACTGACAATCCCCCACCAGAAAAAAGGCTCTGTTTCTCTGGTGGAGTTACAGGCAGAACAGCTGCGGGACAAAGTCACAGAGTTGCAAAAAAAGCTCACCGATCTGATGTCTGTGGCCCGTCAGAATGAAGCTATTTACCGTATTTACGCCGATCTGAATTTGCGTTTGTTTAATTGTAAACAGATAGCCGATATTCGCAATGCCTTACAAGACACCGTGTGTCAGCAACTCAAGTTAAGCGATGTGGTGTTACATCTGGTGACTGACAAAAATGGCCTGACAGACAAAGACAGACAACTTATTCTGGACAAACGCCTGAGTAAGTCGGACTTTTTCTTTGGTCGTTTAACCCAGCAGGAAAATCAGATTTTATTCTCTGCCAGTCAGCCACAGTCTGTGGTGATTATGCGTTTGCGCCATGAAGATGAACTGGGTCTGCTGGTGATAGGCAGTGACAACGATGGTCACTTTAATCCGCAAATGGATACCTTGCTGATCACTCAGTTGCAGCAATTCCTCAGCCTTATTATCCCCACTGTACAGGATTGAGTTGTGTCAGTATCAGATGCGATGCTGACACCCATTACAGACTTTCTGGATTACCTGAAGTTTGAACGCAACTTATCTGCAAAAACCATAGAGAATTACCAAAGGCAGCTACTGGTGATAGCTGAAGGTATCAGCATTGAAGCCTGGCATCTGCTGACCGTGGCTCATGTGAAGCGAGTCCTGGCTCAGGCAAGGCGTCAGGATTTGTCACCTAAGAGTATTGCCCTGCGCTTATCTGCTTTGCGTAGCTTTTGCCGCTATCTGGTTACCCAGGGCGTGTTGACACAGAATCCCGCCAAGGCGGTGACGGCACCCAAGCAGGGGCGTCCTTTACCCAAACAACTGAACGTCGATGAAATGTCGCAATTGCTCAATATTGATGAAGAATCGGTACTGGCCGTGCGTGACAAAGCCATGATGGAGCTAACCTATGGGTGTGGATTGCGACTTGCAGAATTAACCGATCTCAATCTGAATCATATTGAAGAGGGCATGCAGCAACTTCGGGTGCGTGGTAAAGGCAGTAAAGAACGCATTTTACCTGTGGGCAAAGTGGCCCGGGAAGCGCTTAAAGCCTGGTTGAAAGTGCGTGGACAACTGATCGGCGAAGACGAACCTGCGGTGTTTGTCAGTATGCAAAACAAGCGCATATCATCCCGGCAAATTGCCAAGCGCATGAAACTCTGGGCGCAAAAACAGTCGTTGGATCAACAGGTACATCCGCACAAGTTACGCCATTCCTTCGCCACTCATATGCTGGAATCCAGCGGCGATTTACGGGCAGTTCAGGAGTTATTGGGGCATGCAAACTTGTCTACCACCCAGGTGTACACCCACCTGGATTTTCAGCACCTGAGCAAAATCTATGATACGGCTCATCCCAGAGCCAGAAAGCGAAAACCTTAGAGCGAAACCGATGAAGTATTACCGTCGTCTCAATCCGATTCAGGCCATGACCTTTGACCTGGACGATACCTTTTATGCCAATCACCCTTATATTGTGGAAGCGGAACAGCAGATGTTCGCCTTCATGCAGCAACACTGGCCGGAAACGGCATCGTTGGGTAAACCTGCCTGGCGTCAGTTTCGACGGGAAGTGGTCCGTGAAACGCCGGCCTGCCGGCACGACATGATTGCCTTGCGACGGGCAGTATTGGCTAAGATGTTTGGCGCAATCGGGCTGACCGGAGATGCACTGGCAGATGCCATCAGTCGCAGTTATGACACCTTTTACTTTCACCGCAGCCATTTCAAAGTACCTGATGAGTATGTCACCGTGCTCAAACAGTTAGCGCAAAAAGTGCCATTGATGGCTATTACCAATGGCAACGTTGATATCGCCAGAATTGGTCTTGATGGGTGTTTTGAGCGGGTTTATCACGCCAGTTCAACAATGCGCAGTAAACCCTTTCCGGATATGTTTGAACTGGCGTGCCGTGACCTGAAGGTACCGGCGCAGTCTATTTTGCACGTGGGCGATAATCTGGAAAAAGACGTTGCCGGTGCTGTTATGGCGGGTTTTCAGGCCGCCTGGTATGCCGAAAACAGAACGATGAACCTGAACCGTGAACAGGCACATTTGTTGCCCCACATTGCACTCGATTCGCTGTCGGAATTATTGCAACTAATCTAGCGTCAGATGTTTGTGGCTGCTGAGTAATACACTGTTTTTACCCGATTTTTTAGCTTTGTACATGGCGGCATCGGCAGACTCAATAACTTCGATTATGCTGTCCTGACAGGAAAATTCGCTGATCCCAATGGTTACTGTAATTTTAACCAGCCGTGCTTCTGTGCCGAAGTTGTGCTTTTCCACTGCGATGCGCAGGCGTTGCATGGCTTCCAGGGCCTGAACCTGATCGGTATCCAGTAACGCGATGACAAACTCCTCGCCTCCCCAGCGACAGCAGATATCCTCTTCCCGACATTGCTCACGCATAAGGGCGGCCAGACCACGAAGCACTTCGTCTCCTACCCGATGGCCAAACGAGTCATTGATGGCCTTAAAATCATCAATATCCACAATCGCGATGGAGTGGGTGTGATCTTCACAGTTAAAGGGCGATTGATGATCGCTAAATTCATTGCTGATGGCTCTGCGATTTAACAAGCCTGTCAGCGGGTCGGTGATGGATTGCTTAACCTGTTTTTTCAATTCTTCCTGAACCTGATCTACCTGATCTTTCAGGCGGCGGAATTTTCTCTCCAGCAAGGAGTTATTGTCGGTTAACCTGATCAGCAGGTGAGTGGGTTGTCTGTTGCCTTCGGTTCTTACTGAGGACAGGGTCATGGCGATAACAGACTGCTCGTTGGAAATCGGGTGAGCTGCTTCAAAACGCGATGGGATGTTAGCTGTGGTGCGCAAGGTGCCCCTGGCTACTCTGGAGAACTTGAGCTGATCGATACCCAGCACCTGAGGCAGGTTGTGTGGCTGGGTGGTGTCTTGATCACAATGTTGCAACAGGGTTTTGGCCGTGTTGTTGAGATTGATGATATTGCCTTTGTGATCGCACAAGTAGGCGGGCTCAGAGAAGCCATTTAACAAGCTCTGAATAGAGAATCTAGGCCCTGTTTTTTCCTGCTGATTGATTAAAATACTCACGATACCCCTCACTTTCTGTGAATTCGTCAGACATTTTTAACTCAATGACGACCCGGCATTTGCCGTGGCCCCGCGCGATGGTTTCCGGTAACTTTATCGCGGCATAGCCGTTGTGATTTGACACGATGAAGCCAAACACATTGGAGGTCATCATACACAGTGAATCCCGCCTCAATACTTCATCACCGAATGGACAACAGCGATTGGTTAAAACTATTTGCCGGTTGTTAACCGACGCAACACTAAAATCTCCACCAATACGACGCTTTAAATCCACTAAAATGTCTGCAATAGTTTCCTTGTTAAATTGTCCGGTATTCAGAGACTTCTCGTATTCTATTTCAATTCTGCGCCCCAGTTCCTGGCCCACGATGGCGATAAACCCGGATGCTTCGTCGATACCCACGTTGTCTTCTAACGTGCCCGCTATCGTTCGGATCATTTGCCGGAAAAATTTATCGCTGTTCAGATCAACATCCAGATTTTTGATATCGATGCGCTGCTCGGCGGAAATTTCTGGCATACCTGCTCCTGTTGTCACAACAATTCGGAAACAGCAAACCTACTTTGTGTAAAACTCAAAGTCCAATTTTTCTAAAACGTCAATAGTAGTTTAGTCTAATTAATTTAATTTCACATAAATTGAATGTGAAGTGGTTCACTAATTGGGACTATAAAATTTACACAATTACTCTTCAGGTGTTGGCAAAACAAAGCTGAAGCAGGTTCCCCGGCCTTTTTCACTTATGACGGACAATGAACTGTCATTGAGCTCCATGAGCTTTTTACAGATAGCCAACCCTAATCCGGCGTGAATATGGTGGTCTTTTTCACTGTTACTGGCCTGATATCTGGCTTCAAAAATATGCTGTAGTTCATTGGCCGGAATACCAACGCCATTGTCCTCCACAGAAACTGCAACGCCATTACACTGGCTTACAATGCTAAGTGTAACTTTGCCGTTTTCCGGTGTGTGTCTGATAGCATTTTCTATCAGGTTGGTGAGCACCCGTTCTAATTTTCCGATGTCGGCATAGACGATGGCATCTGACTGTGCTGCCTGCACCGCTATTTCGATATTCTTTTCCCGGGCGTTCAGGGTAAATTTGGCGGCTATATCATGGATCAATTCCACAATGGGGAAGGGTTCTTTGTGCAGGGTTATCTGACCGGCTTCAATGTAGGCCAGCTCAAAAATCTGGTCGATAAGATGCTTCAGGTTCCTGGCGTTTTTCAGCGATATCTGAATAAAGCGTTCAGTGTCTTCCGGGTTTAAATTCTGATGGTTTAGCGCCAGAGTTTCTATATAACCTTGCAGGTTGGCCAGCGGAGTTCGCAAATCATGAGATAAATCCGCCAACAATGAACGGCGGCGGCTATCCAGTGCCTGCAAGGCTTCGAATTGCCCCTGAATATGGGCCACCATGTCATTGAAGGCACAACCCAGTTTTTGCACTTCATCTATGCTGTTGCGATCCCAATGCATAGGTGAATACCCGGAGCGGCTGAGATCATAGTCTGCGGCTCGTACTGAATCCATTGCCAGTGTCAGTTTTTTCATGGGCTTGGTCAGCCACGCGAACAAACACACCATCAGCACTAAAAATAACACCAGAGTGGTGACACCCAGCAAGGTAAATTGCGCGAAGTTCTGGTCATGGGTGAGTTTTTTGATAATGGTATCGTACTGTTCACCGCCCAGAATAACGTACAAATAGCCCTGTTTCTGCTGCGCTTTGTAAACCGGAGCAACAGAGAAGATTTTGTCTTTTTTCGGGTCTTTGGGGTTGCTGCCATAAATGGGCAGCTGGTCCGGGTGTTGTAACAAACGCTCAATGGGTGGCAGGGCCACCTGCCGGGTTTTGACTTTGCCGGGTTGGGCATTAAAGGTCAGAATGTGGCCTTCGATATCCAGATAGTAAAACTCAAAGTTGGGCCCCATCACCATCAGGGTATGAAACAAATTACCCAGCGCCTGGTAATCAAAAACACCTTCTTTCAACAGCGGATTGTCATCCACTAAATGTTGCGCCAGATTGAGATGCAGTTGTTGCTCTGCCTGATGTTGAGTGCGTTCCTGCATAGCGTTTGACCACCACAGGAAACTGCTGGTGATCAACAAAAATATACTGATGGTGGCCAGAGATAAGCGTTGATAAAAACACAGCTTCACGGTAGCTGCACACCTTCGGGGTTAAACTTATAGCCCACGCCCCAGACGGTCTGCACTATATTGGGTGATGCGGCATCCTTTTCAATTTTGGCCCGCAAGCGATTGATGTGAGAATTAACCGTATGTTCATAGCCATTGTGCGAGTATCCCCAGACCGATTCCAGTAACTGTGCACGGCTGAACACCTGATTGGGATGTTTAGCCAGATACCACAGTAAATCAAACTCGGTGGCGGTGAGTTCCAAAGTATAACCGTTTAAGCTGGCAAGTCGGGCTTTGTGCTCAATGTGTAATATTCCGGTTTGCAGTGTTTCATCGAGGTTCTTAGGTGGCTGCTCTGCTAACTGACGAACCAATGTCACCTTGCGCAACTGTGAACGCACCCGGGCCTGTAATTCTCTGACACTGAAAGGCTTTGACATGTAGTCGTCGGCACCCAATTCCAGTCCCAATACACGATCGGTTTCGGAGTTTTTAGCGGTGAGCATTAATATCGCCTGAGCGGGCCTTTCCTGGCGGATGATGCGGCATATGTCTAAACCACTGAGTGAAGGTAACATGATATCCAGCAGCAAAAGATCAAAGTGTTCGGCCCTGGCTTTGTCCAGTGCCTGCTGTCCATCAATGCAGTGCTCTATGTCGATACCTAATTCAGCGAGATTCACCCGGATCAGGTCTGCAATATCAAGATCATCTTCAACAATTAGTATTTTATGGCTCATGCTTATTCGCAATGTTTAAGTCAACGGGCTCAAACTGACCGGCGGGACAGTTTGAGCCTGGTATCAGGGAGATTATTCAATTCGGCTTACGCTAATTTTTGCCACGGGATTGTCAAAGGCGTGAACTTTGCTGAGCACTGAACTGGCTAATCCATCTTCGGTGGCAACTATGCCTGGATGCATACTGACAAAATCCACATCGTCACGCAGTGCATCGAAACCGGTTCCACCATCTACAGGACCGGGAATAGTGCCGCTTGCTTCCGAGTTTTTTTCCGTACCTGAATCGTACACATGCGCCGTAGTACTCCAGCTGTCACCGGGTGCCAGCTCTGCCAGATTGTGTGCATTGAGTCCGGTAAAGGCATCATTGGTGTTGACCAGCATAGTGATTACCGACAGTAGCGGCATGTCATTGTCTTCAATACTGATAGAAATTGTTTCCGATGCACCAGGTGCTACAGGAGCAACGCCGCTCTCCCCTGATTCCACCATGGAATGACCCAGGATAAAGCTGTTGTCACCGCCTTCTGCCAGATACTCCAGTTCTTCTGATGCGGACTCGCCGATAGTCCAGAATTGACCGGTACTGTGCAGTACCACTGCTACCGGGGATAGCGGCTGAGCATGGCTCAGATTAGTCACAGTGATCTCATAGCTACTGATAACCGGAGCCGGATCTTCGGCCGGGGGGACTTCAGTGGTGTGGTTGTTATCACTGCCGCAGGCTGCCAGCATAAACAGGGCACTGAGCGGCAGCAGTTGTTTTTTGTAATGTGTTAATTTCAGGTTTGTCATGACGGACTCCTACTGCACGGTAACAGTCAGTTTGGCGATGGGGTTTAACCAACGCTGCACACTGCTGTTGATATCACTGATACCACCATCATTCATGCTGTCACCGACATTACCCCGGTGGATATGCACGGTTGTATTGGTTTCTTCTGCGGTGACGCCACTACCCCCTGTCCCAACTAACGCTTCCAGTGGGGGCGGTACGGGCATTCCAGCTTGTCCTGGTGCACCGCTGCCGCGAATTTCATCATTGGCTTCAGTACCGGCATCGTAGGCATTGAGATACAGGGTGTAAGTACCCGCTTCGGTAGGGATGGTCCAGTTATCCAGGCCCACAAAGGCATCATTGGTGGGCAGTAACATGGAAGTCAGTGAGAGCACCGTGTTATCGGCGTCGGTACTCAGCGCAAAGGAGCGGCTCATCCCCGGTGCTGTAAGCTCAGCCTGCACTTCGGCGGCATTGCCGTTAACACCGGCAATGATATCCGCTAAGCCGCTGATATCACCGCCTTCTGCCATCATTTGCAGTTCATCGGAGGCACTTTCACCGGTTTCGAACAACGACGACTCAGCAGGGTGTGCGGCGACCAGAATCGGGGTGAAGTAAATCCCCTGGGTCAGATTTTGAAATTCAATGTTGAGTTCTGCGGCATTGGCAGCAGCGCCAGACAGCAAGGCAGTGGACAATATCAGGTTACGCAGTTTCATAATTTTCCTCGGATTGATTTTAATTAAACAACGGGAAAAGTATGAAAAATAGTTATCGCAAAAGTATCACGGAAGTATGACAAATTCCTTCTAAGTTACTCACGATATGTTCAAGAAACGTCAGGGTTTGGTGCATTACAGCCCCGGTAGGGGCTGTTCGCTAAACATTGAAGGCCTCGCTAATACAACATAGCGTATAGTTTACGGCGGTAGGTACCAGCCAGACTGTCGCCCTCCGGCAGGGCATTGATGGCATCAATCAACAGTTTGCGGGCATCGCCAAAATTCAGGTCTTTTTGCAGTACTTTGAGAAGTAACGCCAGACCTTCTTCCTGGCGATTATTTTGCTGGTACTGCACCGCCAGGTCTATTTTGGCTTGTAAATCGTCGGGGTTTTTCTCCACGACCTCTTCCAGGGCAATGATTTCAGGCGACTGAGAGGCCTTTTCTGCCAGTTCCAGTTTGCCGCGCAGCGTTTGATAATTGGCATCCTGATCCACCATTAAGACGCTATCCAGCAATTCTTTGGCTTGATTCAATCGGCCCAATTCCAGATAGGTATCAATCAGGGCAAACTTGATATCGACTCTTTCTGGCGCGGCTTCGTACGCGGTTTTCAGCAGGGGAAATGCTTCGTCATATTTGCCTTCAGCCAGCAACTCACCGGCCTGAATCAACAAGCCATCTTCGACTTTTGGCAGGTGCTTTTCCAGCAGGCTTCTGATCTCACCTTCGGGTTGGGCTCCGGTAAAGCCATCGACCGGCTGACCATCTTTGACCAGGATAACCGTGGGTAAGTTGCGAACCCCAAACTGCATGGAGATGGCCTGTTCCTGATCACAATTCACTTTGGCGAGCAGCAGGTCGTTAGGATATTCGCCGGCAATCTTTTCCAGTATGGGCATCAAGGATTTACAGGGTTCACACCAGTCGGCCCAGAAGTCCACCATGACCAGGCGTTGTTGTGACTCTTCCAGAACAATTTGCTGGAAGTTTTCTGGTGTCATATGCACGATATTGCTGGCTACTTGTTCCACAGGGTTTCCTTTAACGAGCTTAAGTTGCTTTCTATGTATGGGCTGTCAGTCACAATACAACCAGAATGTCGTATCAGTGACAGAGTTTTATCAGGGCTATGCTACATTGATATGAGATTTTATCGTGAGAACTTCTTATGTCAGATACCACCAGTGAAAAAAAATATCAGACTTTTGCTGAGTTTTATCCGTTTTATCTCGCTGAGCATGCGAATGTTACCTGTCGCCGCTTGCACTTCGTCGGCTCCTGCCTGGTGTTACTGTGCCTGGTCAGTGCCATTGTTACCGGTAACTGGATGCTGCTTTGGTTGCTGCCGGTCATCGGTTATGGGTTTGCCTGGGTGGGGCATTTCTTTTTTGAGAAAAATCGCCCGGCCACATTCACTTATCCGTTTTATAGCTTGCTTGGGGACTGGGTGATGTTTAAGGATATCCTGACCGGTAAAATTAAGTTTTAGCGCGACTTTTGGGGGAGGTGAACGGCTAAGGTAATGTATGCACCGAGTGCTTTTTCCAATTCAGGTAGGCTTCATCTGCCAGACCTAACATTGCCAGGTCTTCTTTTGTGTCGCCATACGCATAAACTTTATCATACTGCTTTAAATCAAATTCAGAGCGGATCCGCTTTGATTTGTTCGCATTGCTACAATCATCATTAACATAGCGTCCGGAAAACCTGCCGCGCTGAACTTTAAGTTCACTGCAAATCAGGGAATATCCATTTTTTGCGCACCAGTACCTCAAATAAATATCGAGCGAGGCTGATACGATAACAATCTGATCGCCATTGCTTTTGTGCCAGTGCAATCGGGTTAAGGCCTCTTCTCTCAGAAAGTCAGGAATAACCTTGGTGGCGTATTTCTCGCCGACGGCAACAACGTCTTCTTCCACACGGCCGGCGAACGCAATAAAGCTGGCAATACTGCGCATTTTAGGTGCCGAAAGAAGCCCCATTTTGTACGGAATGAAAAATGGAGATAACAAGACCTTTGCCAGTATCGCGCGCTTTTTTGTGGCCGAGAAATGCAGAAATTTGCTGTACATATCTGCATTGGTGATGGTTCCATCGAAATCAAATAAAGCAATGTTCAAAACAGTTTCTCATGCTTCTGTGTTGTCTGTGTGAGTGTTAGCTGCAAAACGCCTTTAATCGGCAGGTTGTGACGCTGCGACCCGGTAGGCTTCAGTTCCGTATAGCGGTACTGTCGACAGACTGTGCTTAAAGCTTCCTGAAGTTTCTTTGGTGGAGTAAGCCACATACAGCAGGGTTTGATTTTCAGCATCGTAAACGCGGCGTATTTTCATGGTTTTTAAGAATATACTTTTGGATTTACGAAACAGCACTTCGCCGGATTCGCTTTTGTCTATTTCTGCAATCATCGCTGATGTTATTGGTCCGGTCTGCCGACAGGCGATTGAGCTGTCTGACGGATCAGCGAAACTGAGATCCGCTTCAATGCTGGAAACATGACAGGTAACCCCCGTCACAACCGGATCGCGAAAGGCATCCAGTTTGATGTCCTTGGTGGTAAAGACACCCAGTGAGATATCGCCCACCTCATTGCGGTTACAACCAATAAGCAGGAGGCTGAACAGGGTGAGTACAGTCAGTTTTTTCATTGGAATAGGCCAATTGCTGTTATGTGGCTGACATTCTTAATCATTTTGAGTGAAATGCAAGTATCAGGGAAATTCAAAGGACACCCATCACTAAATTAACCAAAATTAAGCAGACACCCATAACAACAAGGCTTCGATTAACGGGCTTGATTTTTTAGCCAGTTACCTATGCAACTGGTTGTATCTTGGACAGATAATACCTCTTTAATAACCAAATCTGCGTTGCGCCTGACCTGGTTGGCGCAGGTCAGGTAAATATCTCTGAAGTGATCACAGTATTTATCTAAATAAGCTGAAATCGAGTTACTTGAATTTGTGGTAGGTTTGTCGGTGTGTCTTTGGATAATGCGAGCCAGGCACAGTTCCAATGGTTGATCTAAGAGAATAACGTAATCAATTAATGGCGAAATCACGTCACGCTCTCTGCCAAACGGTTCTTCAATAAAAACGAAATTACACCTATTTTCAGCAACTAAGGCCTTTATTGCATTAGCAAAATCAGGTGTTTTAATAAGGGAAACATTTGCGCCATTTGCCAGCCAGCTCTTCATGTTTTGCGGGTAAGAGTTCTGGGTAACGAAATCGTCAAAGAGCAAATACGGGCATGAAAACTCCTTGGCTAATTGCTTCACAATGGTGGTTTTACCTGCTCCAGATACACCGCTGACAGCCACTACTTTTGTTTTTCTCATACTATCCCGGTGAAATAACACCTTATTGCAAACTAACAGCCGAAAAAGCGGCAAAACTCTATGGGATATAATGCCTTAGAGGAAAAGGGCAGCCAATGAGTTTTTGTCTGGATTAACAAAGTGTCACAAGATTGTCTATCTTGTGTCTGAGGTCGTTATGCTAAGCCCAGTCCTGCAAGAGATTGCGTTGTTCTGACTTTGAACAAATCAGGCGGTGAATTTTTACAAAACCAAAATGAATGTCGTCTTAAAAGTTGCACAGTGATTAAATCGAAGTACTGAATTTAATTCCCCTTTACGCGCAATAAACTCCGACATTAGCTAAAACAACGATGAGAGGTATCAGGGAAGATACCTCAATCAATGCCCAGCACAGGGATGTGCTGTCATTGATGGTCGTCGTTGTTCTGATGTCGGAGTTTATGTTTTTGCGCGTCAGGGGCTGCGGGGGATTCTCAAGGGGGGCGCAGCCGCTCACCTTGAGGCGCTGTCGGCGCCCCGACAATAATATTAAACAGAGCAACATTGGTTGTTTCTTACAACGGTGTCAGATTGACAGTCCAGTACTCTGATATTGCTTCTTCGAAGGGGAGCTCCCCTTCAACCCCCATATGCCCTTGGCGCGAGACAACATAAGCCTCAAAGGCGGAATCGTTGTAGATATGAGGTAGGTTGGACTTTAGTCCAACGAAGATGCTAAAAGCCAGCAAAGGTGTCTGACTGGCCGATTTTTGCTCCTGCAAAATCGGCATTCACTACGTCCATGTAGCTCAAGTCAGACCTACAAAGACATATATGTACACCTCAACATTTACAAGTTTTTAATTGCTAAATTTTCAAAAAGTCACAGGAATAAACTGCATACGTAT
>NZ_JBVTQY010000017.1:0-93410 GCF_055755215.1 Planctobacterium sp. R6 | reverse complement strand
GCTCAAACTACAAGCCATCCTTGAAGGCTATGAATTGGCTAAGTCTCTTGAATCAGACTTGTGATCAAGAGACAGCTTTTCAGCGCCTGTTTTGAACGTTGTCGCATTGAACCGCGGGACTATTCAGTGACTTCCGGTTTCATGTGCGGGAACAGGATCACATCTTTAATCGTCGGTGAATCAGAGAACAACATCACCAGGCGATCGATACCTATACCCTCGCCTGCTGTTGGCGGTAATCCGTATTCCAGGGCGCGAATGTAGTCGTCATCGAAATGCATGGCTTCATCGTCACCGGCTTCTTTTTCTTCCACCTGCTTTCTAAAGCGCGCCGCCTGATCTTCAGCATCATTAAGCTCGGAGAAACCGTTGGCCAGTTCACGACCACCTACGAAGAACTCGAAACGATCAGTGATAAAAGGATTGTCATCGTTGCGACGCGCTAAGGGCGACACTTCCCACGGATATTCAGTGATAAATGTGGGTTGCTCCAGCTTTTCTTCCGCTACCGCTTCGAAGATCTCACACAGGTATTTTCCTGGTCCCCAAATACCATCCACTTCCGGCTCTTTGATGTGCAACTGACGGGCAATGGCTTGTAAACCTTCCAGATTGTTTTCTGCATCATTAATGATGGCAGCATCCACTTCCGGGTAATGTTTGATAATAGCGTCTGCCATGCTCAAACGGGCAAAGGGTTCGCCAAAGTTGTAGATCACTTCACTGATCACTTCCCCGTCTTCATTCTTTGTAGTGTTGCGAATATCTGTTGTGCCTAATATATCCCGCGCTAAGGTACGCAACATGTCTTCGGTTAAATCCATCAAATCGTGATAATCGGCATAAGCCTGATACCACTCGATCATGGTGAACTCGGGATTGTGACGCGTTGACAGACCTTCGTTACGGAAGTTCCGGTTAATTTCGAATACCCGTTCAAAGCCACCCACCACTAATCGCTTCAGATATAGTTCCGGAGCAATACGCAAATACATATCAATATCTAACGCATTGTGATGAGTTACAAATGGCTTAGCCGTTGCACCACCCGGAATAACCTGCAGCATCGGAGTTTCGACTTCCATGAAATCGCGATCGCTGAGGTAACGGCGAATGCCGTCAACAATGCGGCTGCGCATCACAAAGGTATCACGGGTTTCCGGACTCATGATCAAGTCCACATAACGCTGGCGATACTTGGTTTCCTGATCTGCCAGCCCGTGGAACTTTTCAGGTAATGGTCTTAGAGACTTGGTCAACAATTCGTAGCTTTCCATGTTGACATATAAGTCGCCTTTACCGGATTTATGCAGCGCTCCAGTGACACCGATTATGTCGCCGATATCCAGTTGCCCGTATTTCGCTTTTAAGTCCTTTTGCACATCTTTGGCGGCATAGGCCTGAATACGGCCTTTCATATCCTGTAAGACTAAAAAGGGGCCGCGTTTGGACATAATACGCCCAGCAACAGACACCTGAACGGCCAGTTCTTCCAGGCTTTCTTTATCGTGATCGCCAAAAGCCATTTGCAAATCGGCACTGTAGTTCTCTCTGCGAAACTTATTCGGGTGTGCATTCGCAGGACAATTTTCCCGAATAGTCGCCAGTTTGCCACGGCGTTCCGCGATTAATTTGTTTTCATCGAGTTGTTGCTCAGACATGTGTCTATAATTTCCTGATTTAAAGACCAGATTTCAAGCTGGCCTGAATAAACTTATCCAAATCACCGTCCAGGACGGCCTGAGTATTTCGGGTTTCTACACCGGTACGCAAATCTTTGATGCGCGAATCATCCAATACGTATGAGCGTATCTGACTGCCCCAACCGATATCCGATTTGTTATCTTCCATCGCTTGCTTTTCTTCGTTTTGTTTTTGCAACTCAAACTCATAAAGCTTCGCTTTTAACTGCTTCATGGCCTGGTCTTTATTCTTATGCTGCGACCGGTCATTCTGACACTGCACCACGATATTGGTGGGTAAGTGAGTAATACGCACCGCTGAATCCGTTCGGTTTACGTGCTGACCACCGGCACCTGAGGCCCGATAGGTATCAATGCGTAGATCAGCCGGATTAATTTCAATTTCAATATCGTCATTGATTTCAGGGTAAACAAACGCTGATGCAAAAGATGTATGACGACGATTACCTGAATCAAACGGTGATTTACGCACGAGACGATGCACCCCGGTTTCTGTGCGCAACCAGCCAAAGGCATACTCACCACCAAAGCGAATTGTAGCACTTTTAATTCCGGCCACATCCCCGTCAGACACTTCAATCAGTTCGGTTTTGAACTGATGTTCTTCACCCCAGCGCAAATACATGCGCAACAGCATATTTGCCCAATCTTGTGCTTCGGTGCCACCGGAGCCAGCCTGAATGTCCAGATAGCAATCATTACTGTCATTTGGACCGGAAAACATGCGGCGAAATTCCAGCTCTTCTAACTTACCGATCATCGCGTTAAGTTCTTCCTGAGCTTCATTGAAAGTCTCTTCGTCTTCGGCTTCAATCGCCAATTCCAGAAGGCCTTCTACATCTTCAACGCCCTGGTCTAACTGCAAAATCGTATCCACTACGATTTCCAATGCAACCTTCTCTTTACCTAAGGCTTGCGCGCGTTCAGGCTCGTTCCATACATCAGGAGATTCCAGCTCCCGATTAACTTCTTCAAGGCGCTCTGACTTTACAGCAAAGTCAAAGATACCCCCTAAGCAGTTCAGTACGCGCTTTTACGTCTGCGATACCATTTTGCACAGGATTGATTTCAAACATATTTATTCTTTACTTACCTCAAAAACAGGGCCGGAATTCTATCTAATTTGCGGCGAATTGAACAGCGAACAATCTCTGGGAACAGGGTGTAATAGAAAATTATCAAACAAAAAGTACAAAATTCGACCTTTTGGTCAAAAAAAATTAACAATAATGCAAAAATGGCGCTAAAATACCTTCCCGCGTAAAGAAGCACTTCATCACGAAGCTGCCACACAAATAATGCCTTACAAAAACACCTTCCCGACAGCAAAGCCATCAGCATATTGCTAAGCCCGGAAGCTGTAGGCAACAAATAAAACATACACACAATCGCAACACCGGCCCAGATCTATGTGGTGTTGCAACGGAGAAAACATGAACACACACCGCGACAGCAACAGGCTGCTCAGAACATCACTTCTGTGCGCAGCAATTCAACTTGCACTTTCAGGCACGGTCAACGCCCAGGAATCCGAAGACGAGGCGTCAGAATTCGAAGCAATTACCGTTACCGCCACAAAACGGGCGCAGGTTATCTATGAGGTCCCCATTGCCATCAGCGCTTTTCAGGGTGACGCGTTGGCAGAGCAAGGCATCAGCGACCTGACGGATGTCGGCAAGTTTGTTCCCAACCTGAATGTTACCGGGTTTTCGGCTGGCCACACTTCATCAGCCAATCCATTTATTCGCGGTATCGGTTTACAAGACCACCTGATCACCACAGATCCAGGCGTCAGTGTTTATGTGGACGGGGTTTACCTGGGTCGCCAGGTTGGACAAAACTGGAGCCTGTCAAATATCGAACGTATTGAGGTTTTGCGTGGCCCACAAGGTACATTGTATGGCCGAAACTCTATCGGTGGTGCAATCAATATCATCACCAAACAACCCAACGAGGTAAACTCAACTAAAGTCAATCTGGAAGCAGGCACCCGAGGTCGTCTGCGCACCGATATTTTCACCAACCGTGAACTGTCGCCAGGTTTGGCGTTTAACATGAATATTGGTTATACCGAACGCGATGGTCTGGGTGAATTCTACAACCTGGAAAACCCTAAATGGGATGTGGGTGAAACTCAGGAAGTATACGGTCGTTTCTCCGTTAAATATGAACCTTCTGATTCATTGCGCTTCATTCTGACAGCCGATGGCAATAACGGTGACGGTGGCTTGCGCCCCTACACCGCACTCATTGACGAACTGGGCCCTGACACGCGTTACACCTCAGGTAACAACGGTGTCGGCGTGATGTTATCGAATGACGACGTCGCAGCAGACATCTATGACAATGCCACTGGTACTGACGCCGTTAATGAAGTTTCCAATAGCGCTCATGGCGTGTCTTTTACAACTGAGTGGGATATCAGTGATGACCTGATGATGAAAATTATCGCCAGCCATCGCTCTTCAGAGTACAAAGCTGGCCTGGATGACGATGCAACGGTGTACGCGCTGGATCATTATCCTGAGCGTGGCAGCGCTGAACAAGACTCTGTAGAACTGCAGTTTAGTGGTTACCTGGGAGAAAGCGCTGACTTTGTGGCCGGTTTGTACTGGTTCCAGGAGGAAGGTGACAACCGTCAGGGTGCTGACTCCAGTTTCGACGCAGGAGGCAATACCCTGCAACTGGATCAAAAAGCGACCAGTAAAGCAGCCTTTGTGAATGTGGGTTATGACGTTTCAGACGCACTTCGTCTGTCAGGTGGTCTGCGCTATACAGAAGATGAAAAAGACGCATCAGCCAACGTTTTCCCGGCGCTTGGCACTATCTATGACGCTGATGAATGGGATGAACTGAGCTGGGAGTTGGCCGGGAATTACACGTTTGACAATGGCATGAATGCTTACGCCACCATTCAGACGGGTTATCAGGGGGGACAATATCCTGCCCGCCCTTATTGTTTGATTGGTCAGTTCTTTGGCGCCGGAGGTTTTGATGACCTGGACAATGCAATTGCAACAGTAAACGCAAATAATTGTTTTACTGCGACTGAAAACATCACTGCCGTGAACTATGAAGTGGGTGTTAAGGGCCGTTTAACTGACTATCTGGATATGAGCATCGCCCTATTCAATACAGAATATGATGACCTGCCTTATCAGGTAAGTCAGGTCAGTGATGCCGGTTTTGATACTGCTAACCTGGTAGTGTCGCAAACCTCCCGTGGTGTAGAATTCGACAGCAACCTGACACTGGGCAATTTCAGCCTGCAAACCAGCATTGGCTTTATGGATGTTGAAGTAGACGAGCAATTGGTGGATGGCACTGTATTCACCCCGGTTGCACCGTTAACCCCTGAATGGACAATCGCATTTGGCCCCGCCTACGAGTTCTTTATGGAAGACGGCGCCTCTGTGAAAGTCAGAGTGGATTACTCCTGGCGTGATGATATGTATGGCGAGCCCAGCTCAGCACCTGAGCGTATGACGTTGATTGAAGACCGCACCCTGGTGAACATGGATATTTCCTACACGCCAGGCAATGAAGCCTATACAGTAGGGTTATACGGACGAAATATCTTTGATGAGCGTTACGACAATGCGCGCCTGAATACCGGCGACTATGTATTGCGAATTTTGTCTAACGATGCCAGTGAATTCGGTGTCAGATTTACAACCGAATGGTAGATTTTTAAGAGTTTAACGCTTAAACAAGACCGGCTCGCGCCGGTCTTTTACTCTGACAATAACAATAGCGCTTTCCCTTTAAATACGCTCCCCTACTTCAAAAGTACAGCCTGAAATCAATTTATAGGGCTCGAGGGGGGATAGTTTTTGCATCTCAATGCGACTGATCTGATCGGTTGTAGTAGAGCGGCTAATTTCAAAATACATATGCCATTGGGTATTGTTGCCAGGCCGTAGTTCCACATAAGGGTACTGTCGGTAATGCCAACTGCCTCTAACTAAAGGCAATTCCTCCTGGGTCCACTCACGTCCTGTTAGCTGATAGCTGAAATCTGCATTTAATTGCAACCGCAACGGTGTTTTGCATTCAGACACCTGATATTGATGCACCAGATCCTGCTGATAAAAGTGATTATTTGTACTGCTGTCAGTTGGAAACAAAATCAGGGCTAACGAGTTTTTAGTATACCAATGATTGCCCCTTACCATAGGTTGCAACAGATTCACCTCAAACCCACTCTGTTGCAATGCCGCCACTGCATTATCTAATGTCGCCTGCTCTTCCAGCATCAGCGAATACAAAATGGTGTTTTCTGTAATAGACACCGGGGTATCCAGTTGATTGATTTCGGCCTGGTAACCCAGTTCCACAAACTGTTGTTCTAATTGCTGAACAGTATCAACCTTCAGATATTTGCCATAGATATGTACGGTGGGTTGAGTACTGCATCCCGCAAGCAACAGTAGCAGCGCACTAAGTAAAATAAACCTGATGTTTTTTAACACGGGTAACGAGTCGTTATTCACACTTTTCCCTATTTGCAGCAATTCCTGAAATGGACAATAGCAGTTCAGTCTGATTCAGTTCAACGGTCAGATAATTCCGTCTCCGTGTAAAAACTAATACTGCCTGTATAAATAAAAGTACAACTGTATCAATCGCTTGCCTGCCATTACAGTGATATTTTTAATAATTTACTTGACGACACATACTATACGGCGCATAGTATTGACACTGTTTATCACACAGTATTTATCAAACAGTATGCAGTAACCAGTATAAACTCCCTGGCTAAGTCTGGGGGCAACATGCATATTAAAGTATTAGTGTGACCGCGTTCAGGAGATGACCTTTGGAAACCGAACAACTGGATAAATTAAAACAAGAATTGCGCCGCGGAATTTTGGTGCTTGCTGTACTTATGCAACTCAGGCAAGAGCACTATGGTTATTCTCTCAGGAAAGCACTGATTGAGAATGGCTTAGATATTGATGAAGGTACGCTATACCCACTTGTAAGGCGCCTTGAGAAACAAGGCCTGCTCAACAGTGAGTGGCGCGAAGAAACAAAAAGAAAAAAGCGTTTTTACTGGTTATCTGAAGACGGCGTTATTGCTTTACAGGCCATGCAAAGTGAGTGGCGAATCCTAAATACTAACATTGAGCAAATTCTGCAAGGAGTGGAAAAATGAATCTGGTGCAAACTTACCTGACCCAGGTAGAGTCGAATTTACCCGACTCAGCGGATAGAGATGTTTTAGCTGAACTGCAAAGCAGCATCGAAGAGCATCTGGAGACCATTGCCGAAGAAAAAGGACGAGATGCCTCTGATGAAGAAATCGCTGAAGTTTTGAGGAAGTTGGGCTCGCCCCGCACGGTTGCCGCCAAATACGGAAAACAGCAATATCTGATTGGACCTGAGCTGTTTCCGGTTTGGCGCTACAGCGTGCGAATCGCACTGACTCTGGTACTCATCCTGTTCTTCATCAATGGGCTGTTGCGCTATGTCACCGGCACCAGCGATCTGTTCCTCACGTCCGGCTGGTTTGGGGGATTAATGGAATTGGGGCTGATTGCTTTTGCCCTGACAACCCTGATTTTTGCCGTTTTGGAATACCAGGGCAAAACCGATTATTTCAAGGAAGATTGGGACCCGCTCAAAGCCCAGGGAATAAAGCAAAGTAAATCAGATCAGCAGGATGCCGTCACCAACGTGATCAGCGATGTAGCAATCTTTATTATCTGGAATCACTGGCTGGACTTTTCGCAGGATGCAACCTACACAATAGACAGTTTAACGATCCAGTTTCACGATATTTTTCACCTGATGTACTGGCCGGTAAATATTCTGTTGCTGTGCTCTA
The DNA here is from genome assembly GCF_055755215.1 of Planctobacterium sp. R6. NCBI lineage: Bacteria > Pseudomonadati > Pseudomonadota > Gammaproteobacteria > Alteromonadales > Alteromonadaceae > Planctobacterium > Planctobacterium sp. R6. The sequence goes on along the minus strand of NZ_JBVTQY010000017.1, from coordinate 85,877 downwards.
TCGCTTTGTATGGTTGGCAATTGTTCAGCCAACTGTGGCACAAGTCTACGGTTGTGTTGGCCCTGCTGATTGACGTTGTTGGACTGATTATTTTGGGGCTGCTTCTCGCCCATGCAGATCACACAGTAATTATGGGTATTTCTGAAAGTCTGGACCCGCGCATCACTGAGCATGTGGGTTTGATCTTTAAGGTGAGCCTGGCTGTTATTGCCGCCTTCACCGTTCTGGATCTAAGGCGTCACATCAAAATAATGAACAGCCTGTAAGTTAAAACACGATCAGGAGGCTCTAAGGGAGCCTCCTGATATCCCTGACGTTATTTAACAAATACAGCAACGGTGAGTGCTGGTACTACAAAACTGTCAGCATTGGCCTGAGCTGACGCCGTTACCGGATCAGCGCCGCCAGCCTGGCGAGGGTGCAGTGTATATTCGCCGGCGCCTTCAAAGGCAAACGATTGAGGCTTAATGTCATTGTTAAAAATTACCATGATGCCATCGAACGCCGCATCGATATCCTTTTGACCTTCACCATCTGCAATACTCATAGCAATGAGTCCAGGCTGTTGTGCCTTTCCGGTGTTGTGAAAAGCAACCCGCTCAATAACCTCCTGTTCTGTTTGTAAGCTAAACAAGTGGGAGGAAGCGCGAATTGCAATAAAGTCCATAAAGACGCTTGCTGCGAACTGAATATGCGCGGGTTTAACCTTATCGCGCCCTTCGTTACCAGCAATAATCCGGGTGATCACATCCCAGTTGGCTTCATCTTTAACCGCTGGCGGTAAACCAACCTGATAGTTGTTTGACTGTTTGCCAAAATCCACCGCATTAAACCAGTCACCGTAATCATAGCTGTCCCGAAGGTAGGACTTGGAACGCAACAATTCACCCCCCATGTGCAAAAACGGAATCCCCTGAGACAGCAGAGGATAAGCCAATGACAGGTTCTGCATTCTGACCCGTTGCTCGGTCGTAGCGTCAAACGCAATGCGATAATGGTTGTTATCCCACAGGGTTTGATTGTCGTGTTTGGATACGTAGTTAATGGTATCAGCGGGGTCAAGCGCGTAACCTGTAGGTGCCCCGCCATACGGAATATCCTTACCTGTCACTGAGTTTCCGAGTGCATTCACTAACGGAAAGTTTGCCAGGTTACCTGCCAGTCCGACTCTGATCTGATCCATAGACAAGTAGTATTCAGCCAACTGAGCCGCCTGTTGTGCTTCGGTTTGCAGTTCATTGGGTTGCACCAGTAAACCGTTACCAATGCCCTGCCCGAACCTTAGCTCATCAGCACTGACAAACGAGGAGCCACCACGCACAGCATCGCGAAGACGGTCAGTAAAGGTACCTATTTCAGTCCCTGCCAGGGGGATTTGGGCCGCCTGTTCAAATTGTGCATTATTGGCCACTTCACCAAAGTTCCAGCCTTCGCCATAAAAATAGGTGTCGGGGTCTATCGCTCTGACAGCGTCGCGTGATGCCAGCATTGCCGCCTTAGGTTGGTGTCCCATCAGGTCAAAGCGAAAGCCATCAATTTTGTAATCTCGCGCCCAGACGACCAACGAGTCTGTCATCAGTTTAGCCATCATACGATTCTCAGTGGCCGAGTTTTCACAACAGGTAGACTTTTCCACTATGCCGGAAACGGGATTCAGGCGGTGATAATAGTTTGGCACCACTTTATCCAGTACCGATTTATCATCCAGACCAGAAGCAAAAGTATGGTTATAGACCACATCCATGATCACCCGAAAGCCTTTTTCGTGAAGACTTAGCACCATTTCACGAAACTCCAGTATGCGATTAATGCCTTCCGGATTCAGCGCATAGCTGCCCTCAGGTACCGTGTAGTGATAAGGATCGTAGCCCCAGTTGTATGGGTCATAGGGCCTGATCACTTCTATAATTGCCTGCGCGTCACCGGTCATTGGATCAAAGCTCTGCAACAGCGTTTGTAACGACTGGGTTTTATCAATAGCGCTGTTACAAACCGCCACCTGTGGCGCTATCTGGCACACCTTAGTCATTGGATCTGACGGGAAGATCACTTTTGATGGATCTTCATTTACAGTAGATATGTCATAGGTGGGTAACAAGTGAACCGTGTTTAAACCGGCCAGTTTCAGCGCAGTCAGGTGCTTTGCACCGTCACTGGCAGTTTCAGTAAAAGCTTTGTATTTACCGGCATAATCAGGATTAGACAAATTTTTATCTGATGCACTAAAATCGCGAATATGAGTCTCATATAAGATCAGGCTTTCAGGATGAGTAAGTTCGGCAACCGATTGTTTTTCCCAGTTGGCAGGTTGGGTTTCTTCACTGCCCAAATCTACAACCTGAGAATACAGGCTGTTGCGAGACAAACTCAATGAATAGGGGTCTGTGACCTCATAATGCTCTATGGCCTGCGAACGGGGATGATAAACTTCCAAATCATAACGATACCAGGTACCCTGCCCTAAATCTGATGATGTGCGCCATATGCCGTTTTCATCTTCAACCATGGTAAGTGAAGACAACAGCGATTTGCTGTCGTCATACAGATTGACCTTTACGCTTTTCGCAGTCGGTGCCCAAAGTGCAAACTCACTGCCAGTCCCCTGAACTGTTGCCCCCAAATCACTGGCGTCATCAGCGTCATTATTTTTTTCAGTGTACAAGGCATCCAGCACTCTGGCGGTTTGCACATAAGAAACACGGATCACTTCACCACTGGCATTGTGTTGTGCCACCGCCAGTTGCCCTTTCAAAAGTTTCTTAAGATCTGCGCCTTTCTCCGTGAATGTCAGCGCATTAAATTCCGTCAGGTGCGGTGCAACAGTGGCCAGCCAATCCGGCTTTTCGGTTGCTTTTAGCGCCAGCGCTACATCGGGCTTTACCCCGTCATCTAACTGAGCCTCTGCTGAAACAAACAAGGAAAAGGATTCAGCCTCAGCATCGGGTTGGATTAACAGTAACTCTGCAGATAGCCAATGTGCTGCAAAATTAGCCGGAGTCTCTTTGCTCACCCCGATATCAGAGACAGGCTTACTACATGCTCCCAGCATTGACGCTACCAGAAGTCCGGTTGCCAGTTTTTTCATTGAATTTGCTCCTTGATCAGGCTGTTATTAGTGATAATTTGAATGCTTACGTCGAGATTGTTCCAATCAAATGAAAACCGCAGATTTTCATTGTCGGATGAAGTAATGAGATGTGGGACTTTGTGCCCTTTCTGCGTGACCCTGATACCCTTCACATTTTGAGTATCAACATTAATCAGGCTAAATCGGATTGTTCTGTTGCCAACCATAGAAGGAAAACCTTGTCCTTCCGTGTTAATTTCTATATTCAGACCTGATGGGCTTCGCGCGGCGCTAAGGTGGGTCAGATGTAAAGCCTCAGTCAGAGAATCTCGGCTTTTACCATCGTCTTCATACAACAGCCCGGTTCCGGTGCTGACAGAATCGTGATGATAATAATGAATATCAAGCGCGTCACCGCGATACTGGCTTAAAGGCTTGGTGCTATGGCTAAAAGGCACAAAACTTCCCGCCTTGACAAATAGTGGTATGGTATTCAAAGACACTGCAACTTGCTGCTCTTTGCCACCTTCGACAACCTCATTGTTCCAAAAATTAAACCAAATACCTTTAGGTATGCGAGTAGTTACGGAATCCACACCGGGTTCGGTTACCGGATGCACGAAAAAGGCGTCTCCCCACAGATAACTCGCCTTTTCTTGCAACAAATCGATATTGTCCGGCTCGGCAAAATAAACCGGGCGCATTAAGGGCATTCCGGTCGTCGCGTTTTCATATGCAAGGGAATAATTATAAGGGAATAAGCGATATCTCAGCTTAATCCAGTCTCGCAAAATATCCTGAGTTTGTTGATCGTGAAAAACCGGTTCGGAAGGAACAGATTCAAACGCATGTGGCCGGTAAACAGGTTGAAATACCCCATACTGCAACCAGCGAATGTACATCTCTTTATCAAAGACATCTTCGCCACCGCCAAAACCACCTAAATCAGAGTGGGTATACGCTAATCCGAGCATGCCCATTTGCAGGGTAAGTTCAACTTGCGGCTTTAATCCACCCCAGGAACGGCTCACATCTCCGGTCCAGGGGATCATACCGAAACGCTGTGACCCCACAAACCCTGAGCGCATGAGTAAAAATAATCTGTCGTCGGGAAAGTCCCGTAGATGATTTTCGTACAAGAGCTGTGCCCAGCGATGCCCGTAGGCATTGTGAACTTCGTTGGCCGTCCCTATGGCATGTAGGGTATTTTCAGGGTGTACTTCCGGTTCCCCGAGGTCGCCCCATACTCCGGCTACTCCCTGACTTAAAATATCTTTATTGCGTTGCCAGAACCACTGCTGACCAGATTCACTGAAAACATCCACCAGGCCTGCGGTGCCAAAAAACATGTCGAACACGCGCGGCTTTTTGCCAGACATGTCCGTAGCCAGAGCGGCATTGTCTACCGCACTTTGCCAGTTTTTAGAGGTGTTTAAAATAAATGGCTCAGTGATTACAACGGTTTTAATACCCTGGTCTTTAAAATCGGCAATCATGTTTTCCGGCGTTGGCCAGTTTTCCCTGTCCCAGTCAAGGTTGCCCATGTGCCCCTGCATTTCAGGACCAAACCAGTAGAGATCCAGCACCACGGTATCCAAAGGAATATCAGCATGCTGATATTGTTTAACCACATCCCGTACCTGTTTTTCAGAGCGATAACCAAAGCGGGAGGCAAAGTTTCCAAAGGCCCAGGCAGGTGGCAAGGGTTGTCGTCCGGTGATCTCGGTAAAATTATTAATGAGTTGCGGGTAATCCACCTTGTTGTCAACGATACCTGTCACCAGGATGTAAGCGTTGCGTCCGGCAACAGCTTCAAATTGCATAACATTGCTATCTGAGGCACCTAAATCCATAAAACCCTTTGCGGCATTATCAAAAATCAACCCGTATCCATTGGAGGACAACAGCGCCGGTAATCCAAAGTACATCTGGCTTGATTCCGTGGTATAGCCCCAATGGGTTTTATTGTATAAGGGCAGTCGATGACCACGACGATTCATACCCAATACACGTTGTCCACCGCCAATCAGAAATTCATCTTTTTGCAGGTTAAAACGCACTCCTTGCAGGCCCTTTTGTTGAAAAAAGCCTGACTCATGACTCAGCAGCGGCACATCATTGTGGAAAAACGCAATTGAGAAGGGGGCCTTGTTGATTTCAACCCGTAACTCTTTGCCAAGCAAAAGCAACGCTCCGGGCTCTTCATACAAACCAAACGCGGGTCGTTTCAGATCAGGGGAAATGGCGAACGACGGGGCCGTGGTGTTGTCGTCTTGTAAATATAAAACTTCCACCGCCGCCTGGCTTAAGGGGGTTATCTGAATTGCCCCCTCGGTGGTTTGAACCTGCAGCGTATTTCCGATAAATGTATGGTCCAGGTATTCTTTGGCCCCCAAGGAATACGCTGCCAACGGACAAAGAATACAGCAAAATACCAACACATTGCTAAGCCAACGCCAGGCACTACTAAAACGCTTTTTAGAATCAATCATGGCGCAGTGCCACCAGGTTGTCATGATGCGGTTTAAAGTTTAAGGCGCAGCCTTGCACATACTGCTCGATCTGTTGCTCAAGGTACAAATCCCCTTTGCCTGGTTGATTAGGTGCAAGCGCCGGGTACGCGCCATAACCCGAAAGTAAACAATGCCAGGAAATATTATCCCAATGTTTAGCAATATCCTGACGTTGTATTTCTTTACTTATTTCTCCGCGTTTAAACCAGACATCCAAGAGGCGTACCAGTGAAGGCGACAATTGTTGGTTTTCCCGGTTTTGTCGCCAATATTCACTATCTGTGCGGGTGTTAAGTTTATAATGAGCAACGATGTAATCACGCACGCCGTCAAAACGATCTTTCGCGAACCGATTGAACTGAGCCTGGAATTGCTCGCTAAATTGGCCTTCTTCAAACTTGATAATGAACATTTCGATACAGATTTGCACCAGGTGTAAGGCAGTCGCTTCCAACGGCTCCATAAACCCCTGTGATAATCCGACAGCCAGACAATTCTTTTCCCAGTGACGTGCGACCTGTCCCACTTTCATTTTCAGATGACGGCAAGTTAAATCGCTGTCTTGTATACCTAAATGTGTTCTGAACTCTTGTTCTGCATCATGCTGATTCAGGTGTTTTGAGCTGTAAACGTAACCATTCCCCACCCGGTTTTGAAGTGGAATTCGCCAACACCAACCATGACTTAACGCTATGGCTTCTGTTTCATTTGCAATATCTTCCGAGCCCGGCGTTTGCACTACTACCGCCGCATCATTAAACAAGCAATCCTGATAAGAGTTGAATGGGACATTGAGGGTTTCTTGCAGTAACAGGCTTTTAAAGCCAGTACAATCAACAAAAAAGTCACCGGCCAACTCAGTTCCGTCTTCACACATTAAAGATTGTATACGGCCGTCCTGGTGTTGTTTTGCTGTCAGAATACGTTTACAAACGTGTTGTACACCCCGCTGACACGCCAGTTTTTGTAAATAGTTGCCCAGTAACGCGCTGTCAAAGTGATAGCCGTATTCCATTTTGAACGGAAAGTTATCCGGGGTTATTGGTCCCAGGTTGCTTTTGGCCAACGCCCCATTAATCAAAAAATCTTCGGGTACAGTATGGGTATCCAGGCCGTGACGACGGGTGCGACAATTCACTTCAAATGCCCGTTGAGTAAAAACATCTGTCTGTGAAATAAAGGGATGACGGTAGCTTTCAATGCCAGATTCAGGACTCCAGCCATTAAATTTGATGCCCACTTTGTACGTCGCATTACAGGCCGGCATCCAGTCTTTTTCGGGCACCTCCAGCATTTCAAAAAAGCGTTTTAAGGAGGGTGTAGAACCCTCACCAACACCAATAGTCCCAATATCAGGGGACTCCACCAGAGTAATTTTTACCGGCAATGACGCCCACTTTTTAATCATGAGATTGGCTGCCATCCAGCCTGCAGTTCCGCCTCCGGCAATAATAATGTTTAACATAGACATGACTATTGCTTACACAAAGATTCAATAAACTGATCGTGAGAGGGCAGCCGGGTTAATGGTTCATTTTTAACCCTGCGCAACTGCTTCATTAATTCAGGTAAATTATCTGGCGCGATATTATTGGCCAGCGGATGATAATCCTGAGGTTCAATACCCTGCCCCATCATCACCTGTAGCCATGACGGCTCGAGAAATAAATCGTTTTGCTCCCTGAAAAGTTTACCGTTCGCTCTGAACAACTCAATCTTGTGAGTCAGTGAATCAGGTACCTGCATTTCTCTTAAATCACGCCAGAACTGCGAGTCAGTCCGTTCATTGACATGATAGTGCAGGATAATAAAGTCTCTTATTTGCTCATATTCAAGTTGTGATTGCTTATTGAATTCTGCAACCATTTGAGGGTCAATACCGTTTTGCGGAAACATATGTACGAGTCGGGTCGCAGCAGATTGAATTAAATGGATACTGGTAGATTCCAGAGGTTCAAGGAAACCACTTGATAACCCAACAGCAATCACATTTTTATGCCACTGCTTTCTGGCACGCCCGGTTCTAAAACGAATAAAATTGGGGTCCTGTAGCGTTTTGTTTTCGAGGTTAGACATTAATTTGGCTAACGCTGCTTCCTCACTGTAATGGTTGCCTGAATAAACCAGTCCATTACCATTTCGGTGTTGTAGCGGAATTCGCCACTGCCATCCCGCATCGTGGGCAATCGCACGGGTATAAGGTTTTGTAATTTCATCACGCTCAGTTGGAATGGCTACAGCTCTGTCACAAGGCAACCAATGTCCCCAATCCTCATAACCTACGTTTAGTGTTTTTTGTAATAAAATTGCCCTAAACCCGGTGCAATCAATAAACAGATCACCAGATACTTCATGTCCTGATTTCAAGCGGAGGCTGGTGATATATCCGGACTCAGCGTCCTGGTCTACATGCTCTATTAACCCTTCAGTGCGTGTAACGCCCATTTTCTCACAATGAGTCCTCAAAAATTTCGCATACAAACCGGCATCAAAGTGATAAGCAAATGGCATTTCAACAACCGGGTCCTGTGTTTTAATAATGCCAAATTTACCGGCTTCCGCGGCCAAATAATTCAGGTCATAGTCCCAGATTGAATAAGGTTCGTTATAGTGACGCTGTGCCCTCTTAACAAGATGATGGAACAGGCAAAATGCGTATGATTTGCCCGGGGCACCAAATGTGTGGTAGTAGCTATGGCCTTGTGTTTTCCAGTTCTCAAATTTAATTGCTAATTTAAAACTGGCTTTGGTTTCACGAATAAAATCAGCTTCGTTAATACCCAACATGTTGTTGAGCAAACGTATCGGAGGAATCGTCGCTTCGCCTACGCCAACGGTCCCTATTTCTTCACTTTCTACCAACTCAACCTGAATTTGTACGCCAAGCAACTTTTTTAGAGTCGCGGCTGATATCCAACCTGCAGTTCCACCACCGACTATGACGACCTTTTTAATTTTATTATTCATTAAGACAATCCAAACTAGAGGAGCTATTGCTCTACCCTCTCAAGTTAGACAACGAAGAGCAATAGCCACTTATTATTAAAAAAGCCCCAACAGCAAGCTAATTGGGGCTATGACACATTTAAGTGTTGCTGACCCATAATGCGTCGAGCAACCTATCAATCACATTTAGAAAGAATAGTTGAAGCCAACCAGGAAGTTTCTTCCGTATGACTGGAACAATGTAACCTGACGAGGGTCGCCATTGGCAAACTGAATATCATCTTCATCCGTCAAATTCTGCCCTTGCAGGGTTACACGTAACCCTTGCAGATATTCAATGTCAGATTCGCTGAAATCATAACCAATTTGCGCATCCCAAAGCTCTCCGCCTTGACCGGTACTAGGTTGCAGACTGAGACTTAGTCCACGTGTTTCGGTGGCAAACGCATCACGTTTTGTACCCGATACACGAATTTCCCAACCGGCATTTTCATAGTACATTGTTAATGAATAAGACTCATCAGACAATCCAGGTACCCGTTCAACAGGTGCAGGTGTATCCCCTGTCACTTCATCCAACTGACCATCCAGGAAACTTGCACTGGCAAACATACCAAAGCCATCAAGCACATCTGCAATGTGGGCAAATGGCAAGCTCAATTGCAATTCCCAACCTCTTACATAGCCGGTTCTTCCATCTTGAGTAAAGTCAACTAAACCCAGCAGTGTACCAGGAGCCTGCCCATCAGATGTTTGATGAAATCCAGGAACATAAACTTCACTAAAGTCAGCCACGGCTTTGCCTTCGGTGTGCCAGTTGGTTAGATCTTTATAGAAGAATGAAACGGCAAAGTAAGCGTCATCTGCAAAGTAATTCTCATAGGCTAAATCGAACTGGTTTGCTTCCAGCGGTTGCAACGCAGGGTTACCAACGTTACCTGACCATGGACCACTTGCAGGTGACGTTGCCAAAATCACAGGATCGTTAAATTGGAAGTTTGCCTGATTGTTAGCTTTCATTTGATCCATTCTTGGACGCGTCATAACTTTTGACATCGCAGTACGAATAAATTGATCTTCAGCCACTTCCAGACTCAAGTTTAATGTTGGTAAGACATCAGTATATGAATCCTCTCCTGTTACTGGTACAGCAACGATAAAACCGTCATCACCAGCAAATGTACTGAAGCCAGATGAACTCTGATCTACGTCAACTACCTGAACACCGATATTACCTCTTAATAACTTTCCACCGATTTCAGTGTCAATATCAAGTTTCGCAAACAGAGTAGTCACTTCTTCATCTACAGTGTAAGTGTCACCTAATCGGCCGGCGTCAATAGGCTCTGCATCAGTTGCAGTGTAGTAACCACTGTTGTACAAGCCAAGAGAATCATAGGCCAGAACACCGGGTATGCCGATAAAGGACATATCTGCAACACCCAATACTTCCGGAATCGGACCTTGTCCTGGGTATTCAGGCGCAGTCAGGTAGAAACCTTTATTGATCTTAGTTTTTGCACGATCAGAATAGTTAACACCTGCAGTAACCTTGTTAAAGATGCCCCATTCAACTAAGCCTTCAACTTCAAAACGTACGCTGTCTAACTCTTCGTCAAAAATCGGAGCGTTAACGAATCCATCTTGTGCGTCACTGGCAATTGGTCCACCACCCCATGCCTGAGGCCCTGCCAGGGAAATAAGACTTGGATCGGTTAAGTCGGCGCTGGGTAATGTTGGATGCGCACTATACATAGGTCCATTCGGTGTCATAACCCATGAACGCGCTGAGCCAGGACGACCATCAACACCCGCTCTGCCCACACCAGAATAACTTTCTACATCTGTAAGTTCTTTATCCACAGAACTTGTCGATAAGTCAGCAATAAGGGTCCAGTTGTCGTTAATTGCATACTCAATGTTCAGGCCAAATGTTGTCAGCTCTGATTTTTGTTGACGCACATCATTGCGCACTACGGAGTAAAAATTGTCAAAATAACCAGCCGTTACTAATCCATTATCCGTTGCTGTAGGCGCCCATGGAGTTCCCCCCCAAACAGCACCACCTTCTTCAAGACCACGACGAGCATCATTTTCCTCAAAATCAATGTACAAAGCATCAAATTGAACTTTCAGATCATCATTAGGTGCATACTCAATAACACCGGCAATTGAGGTTCTTTCAAGCATCGCTGAGCGAGTGAAAGAGTCATGGCCTGTTAAGACTAGTTCGTCAGTCATAGCAACGCCTTCACCTTCTGTTGGTGGCGTTCCACCATTTAGAATTGGATCGTAACCCCAGGCTCTAAATTGATTTTCCTGACGTGGAGACTCCATGGTTGCCACTGTTAATGCAACACCTAAAGTATCATCAGCAAACTGGTCAACGAAGTTCATAGACAAACGATGCCCATCATTATCGAAGTCCGGGTTACCGGCGTCTTCACCATTTTTCTCAATATTGCCGTTAATGGTCAGTGTAGGATCAGCGCTCAAAGGTTTGATGGTTTGCAAATCAACGCTACCACCGATCCCCTGGGATACCATACCTGCTTCAGGTGTTTTGTAGACTAAGATATTGGCAACAATTTCTGTTGGGTACAAATCATATTCAACCCCACGGTTGTCACCCATACCCAAAAGTTCGCGACCATTTAGTGAAGTACCAACGTAGTTTTCATTAAAACCACGAACAGATAAGCCACTGGTACGACCGTTTCGACGTTCACCGGCCAGACCAGGTAAACGCGCTAACGATTCGGCAACAGAGGTATCAGGTAACTTACCGATATCTTCTGCAGACAGTGCTTCTACGATGGAGGTTTCGTCCATCTTAATTGCTTGTGCACGTTGTAGTGCACCGCGGATACCAGTGACCTGAATGACTTCAGTATTATCAGCAGCGTCTTCAGCTTCCTGAGCAACAACCGTAGTTGCTGTCAGGCCTGTCATCGCAGCAGATACCGAAAAGGCCAACATGCTTTTTTTGAATTGTGACATTGTGTTTTCCCGTTTTTATTACCAGAGTTAAGGGTCAGGCTGAAAATTGATTTCCTTTCTCAGCGTTTCTCTTATTTTTATTTACCAAGATTTTAACGCCTGAATTTGAAACGTGACAACTTCTTGCATACGTATTCATACTCATTATCGTACATTTTTTTAACATTTCCATTTTTGGAATTATTTTTACCTGAAGTACTTAAACCATTGTTTAATATAGATTTAAATTAAAGGAAGGGTAATTTTGAGAAACATTTGTGATGAACAAGTGAAACCATCACAAGACTTTTTCATGGGAACTTTAACAGCATATTTACATAATATGCATTGAAAGTGGCTTTCAAAATTAGTCGAAAAAACACCCTGTTTCGACTAAATCAAACGACATAAAAAACGCCACAAAATATGTGGCGTTTTTTCCTCACTCAGATTATTGCAAAGTGATTCGCAAATCCGGAGACGCTTTATCCGGGCCAATCAGTTCAATCAAATAGGTACCAGACTGAGCAATATTCAGACTCAAATCCCCCCCTACCGGCGCCAGAGTGAGTCTTTCACCAACAACAACACTGTTGCCTTGTGCACCTGCGCCCAGGTCTACGGTAGCCCAGTCTTCACTGGCAACTTTAAACTCGTAGCTTCCAGCTGCCAGAGGCAATGACAACGAATAGGTTTTAACACCATCAAACTGCAGTTCGTCCACCGTACTCCAGTCATTCATCGTACCGCGAATAAACACCGGCGTACTGCCATACATCCCCCCTTCAAACACACTCAGACTAATCGCATTCAAATCGGCGGCATCCATGGTAAAGATATAAACACCGTCAGTGGGGATTGTAATTTGTACATTACTGGCACCGGCATATAAGCCGTAATCTGACTCCAAAGACAGCGCTGAACCATCGCCGCCGAGGTTGACGGTTTCCCAATCTGCTGAGGCAACTTTGAATTCATAATCACCGGCCGCCATTTGCAACTGAACACCGTAAATGCCTGAGCCTTCATAAACAAACCGGTTGTTTTCGCTCCAGTCGTTCATGCTACCGCGCAAATATACACCGACTCCCGCGAAAGGTTCCTCCACTCTGACAGTAATGGATGGTGCCTGTGCATCGCTGGCATCTACAGAGAAAATATAGGATTCGCCAGAATCGGGAGTGAACATCAGATTATTACCATAACCCAAGGCCAGACTCTCTCCGGTAGTGATGACTTCACCATTGTCACCGGCGCCAAAATTAACTGTGGCCCAGTCTTCACTGGCAAATTTAAACTCGTACGTTACCCCCTCTACCAGGCTAATGGACACCTGATAAATGCCTTCCCCCTGATAGCTCAATGGGTTGGACGTGCCCCAGTCATTCATGTCTCCGCGGATGTAGACTGCGGTGTTGCCATAAACCGGCAGATCAGGTGTGCCGATGGTAGCGTATTGGTTAAGTCCAACTCCCTGAGCACCTTGCTGATGTTGAACAAACACCGCCAATGAATAAGCCGGTACAGTAAACTCTCCCTGTTCGCCATTTTCAGAGAAATAGGCAGCAGCCACCTGAGGATCAATCGAGTTCATTTGAACCGGATGCAAACTGAAACCGGATGCCGATGGGACTGCATGGGTTATGGCACTGTCTGTGGTATTAATCACCACAACGACAGCATCATAAAGTGGATCGATATCCTCCAGGTCTGCCCCATCATCTATGCTCATCACAATCAGGCCTGATTCCTGTTCGGGCCCCACGTTATGAAAGCCAATACGCGCTTTGATTTGCTCACCGCTGGTCAGGCGGAACAGTTTAGTTGACTGGCGGATATCCAGATATTCCTTAAAGACTTCAGCCGCAAACTGAATATCTGACATGGCGGCCGCCCGCCCTGCATCTGCCAGGATAGGACGGATCTCATCCCAGCGACTGCCATTTTCCGATTGCAATGGCATACCCACGTTCCAGTTATTGCCATTCATCGAGAAGTCGATTCGGTTAAACCAGTCACCGGCGTCATAGGTATTGCGGTCCATGGATTTTGAGCGCAATAAATCACCACCTTGCTGCAGGAACGGAATGCCCTGACTCAGCATCGCGGTCGCCATCGAAATGTTCTGCGCTCTGACCCGGTTCTCAATAGAGATATCAGACGGCAGGGTGTAATTTAGCTGATCCCACAAGGTTTCATTATCGTGTTTAGACACATAGTTGATAATGTCTGCCGGGTCCTGTGCATAACCTCCGATGGTATTGGTTTTGATAAAGGCATTCGTGGAACTCACGAACTGAAAATCAGTCAGCGTGCCAGCTAAAGACATTCTGATTTTGTCCTGAACCCGCAATGTTCCAGAACCAGTGTCACCACTGAACATGGCTGCACCGCGGATAGCTTCGCGGATCTGGTCGTTAAAGGTCCCCACTTCGGTACCCGCCATGTTCTTTTGGGTAGCCTGTTCAAAGAGACGGTCACCGCCCACTTCACCGAAGTCCCAACCTTCACCATAGAAATAATTATCGGGGTCCACGGACTGAACTGCCGCCCAGGAGTCCATTATGGCACTTTTAGGGATATGCCCCATCAGATCAAAACGGAAGGAATCGTAGCGATATTGTTCCGCCCACAACACCAAAGAATCAGACATGAATTTGGCCATCATGCGGTTTTCTGTTGCGGTATTTTCACAACAGGTTGAGCGTTCGATATCGCCGGTAACGGGGTTATACCTGTGATAGTAGCCAGGAACCACTTTATCAAACACCGAATTTTGGTTAGTACCAGAGGAAGAGGTATGGTTGTATACCACATCCAACGCGACACGCAGCCCCATGTCATGCAGAGCTTTAATCATGGTGCGCATCTCTACAATACGCGCTACCCCATCAGCGTCGGAAGCATAGGCGCCATCAGGCACATTAAAGTGATGCGGATCATAACCCCAGTTGAAACTGTCATAACCACGCATTGCCGCAACAAGAGCCTGTGCATCTTCTGACGCCGGATCATAACTTTCAAATACGGATAACAAAGTGGCAGAATCATCTTCAACACCACACACCGGCGCACCGCTATTTAATGCACATAAGTCCGCCACAGTGTCTTCCAGATTCACCACTTGCGCGGGATCTTCATTAATACTGGCAATATCGTTTGCCGGCATGATGTGATAGAAGTTTAATCCTTTCTCCACCAGGCTTTGCAGGTGTTGCACCGGCACCGAGCTGGCATCAGTGTAGGCCAGATATTTACCGCGATAGTCTTGCGACACCGAACTATCTAACGCGCTGAAATCACGAATATGTGCTTCATAAATAACAGCATCTTCGAAGTGTTCTATCACCGGTGACGAGTGACTATCCCAGTTGGCCGGTTTTAAATCATCGTCATTGAGATCAACGATTTGCGAATAACGGCCATTAGTTGCAACACTGACAGAATAAGGGTCAGTACTTTCCACAGTAACAAGGTCATTCTCAAGCGGATGGAAAACCGTCAGTTCGAAGCGGTAAAAGAGACGATCCAGTTCGGCGCGACTTCCGCTATAACTCCAAATACCAGTTGTCCCGTCATAGGTCATGGCTGTCGTATTCAGCGAGGCTTTATCAGCATCATACAATTTTAAGCTGACATTTTGCGCTGTAGGAGCCCATAGATTTAAGCTGACGGTATCTCCCTCATAGTGTGGACCGTAACTGGCCTCATCGGCATCACTTTCACCGCGGGTATAAAGATCATCCAGCACCGGCGCTATTTGCACACGAGTTGCAGCGGCAACGTCACCGTCAGCGTCCATAGCGACAACGATCAACTGAGATTTCAGCATTTGCTTAACCTGATCGACTTCAGCGTCTGTCGTCAGGCTATCCCAGTCTGCCTGATTTAACGCCAATGCCGCTTCGCTGTTCTGTGTCTCAGAAGTTGTCAGAGATACGTAATTGTCTCCGGCTATGCCGCTTTCAGGATCGAATTCCAGATCTGCACTTTCTGACCAGTACAGGCGAATATCGGCGTATTCACTGGTATCGGCTCCCCAAACTAAGGTATCACTGTATACCCAATGAACCTCGGCGTTTTGCACCGTGACCGGTATTTCAACAATGGCCTCATAAAATACATCTGACACACCCGACAGCGTCCAGGCCATACGTTCACCGGATAAATCCATCATCAAATCTTGCTGTGAAATATCTTTATTGCCATCGGCGTCATGCACAATAAAGTTCATACAATCTGAGTAGCCTTCCAGTAACGGTACGATGAAATAGCCACCATACACAGGATCTGTACCCATCACGGATGGCCCCTCTGGCCATGTAGTTGGCTCGGCTACCGTATCGGGGCAGTTTTCATTATTCCAAAGGTGCAATACCCAACCGTCATATTCTCCATCCGGACGATTGTAAAAAATAACCGCCTCATTATCCTGAGCAACCACAGTGGGAGCTGGTAATTCACAAGCATCACCGTCTGCATTGACCACTTCCGGTGCATCACATGACAGCGGTGCAGGCGTATCCGGGTTTGTGGATGGCGGTGGAATATCAGGAAGTTCCAGTTTATCAGACGAACAAGACAGCAGTGCCATGCTCATCAATGTCGAAGTCAGTAACTTCAGTTTGAGTGATGGTATTTTCATTATCATTTCCGGTTGAATTTGCAACACCTGGTATGCTCAAAGAGCAACTAAATGGACCTAACGCGGGAAATTAGTTTTTTAAACATTTATTTACAAGGCATTAACATATGCATACGTATGTAAAGCCGCATGAATACGTATGCAGCAGAACCGATAACAATTCGCTTCAACATTGACAATTTAAAAAATGAAGAGTACTTTGTGCCGCAGGTGGCAGAGGCGCCTGTTCCGCTCAAGATGACATCACTCTGAACAACCTCCTTTTTAACAAGGATTAAAGTACCGGTTCTGATGAACCTAAGTTGGCCCTGCGGAAACCAAATTACTTAGGAATCACATTATGACCGAATTAATCTTTGGCCCTGGCCTATTTAAAGTTTCCACAAACCTGCTTCCCTGTCAGATGACAGATATTGCGCTGCTTATTTTAGTGATTTGCTTGTATCGCCTTGCAGAACAGAATTTGTGCCGCTCACATTTTTCATCGAAGGGAGATGCCTGATGAAAAAGTCCATAACCGAACTCAAAATTAAAGCTAAAAAACAACAAAAATGGCTGGCGCAAACAGGAACTCCGCAGCCACTCACAATGTGCCAACAACAGATCGCATGTGAGGCTGGGTTTAACCATTGGCATCACGCCTCTGAGGTATTGACCGGCACAGGACAAGTCACACAGGACTATGGGTCACTTTGGTATCACCCCAAGTGCGCCACCCTGTTAAATCTATGGTTTGCTAACAGAGAAGAGGCAAAACAGGCACTATTGGCAGACAAGAGTAAAGTTCTTGTTCCTTTCAAAACACAGTACATTCTGGTTACGGAAGAATATCTGACGATGCTGGGCGTAAACGCTGTGTACATTGAACAACTGTTTGTCGGTGCTCGGGATCTTGTTGAAGTTTACGGCACGGCGCTGTTTGATGAAGTGGCAATGTGTTGCATTCTGCACCGACTGAAGTAACAGCAATAAAGACGCAAGGGTGAGCGCAGGCTCACCTTTTTCTGTTGACACCAATTAATGGTGGATGACAATTTTTTCCCGCAACTTTTGAATTTGTGCTCGCAGTAGTTCTGTTGACGGGTCTTTGGGACAACGTTCCACAAAATACTCATAATCTGCCGCAGCGACTTTAGGACAATCCAGTTGATGTAGCAAAAAGCCTCTGTCTCGAATTTCGAAAGGATCATCGGGACACAAGCTCAGTAACAAATCAATGGTAGATAAGGCGTTGTGGTATTTTTGTTCATTGATAAAAGAAGCTTTCAGATTTTGCAGCAGCCGCAAGATGGTTTCTTCACATCCCGTGGGCTCTAATGTTTCCAGAGGCATCTCTTTTTCAGCCTGCTCTCCCAGGATACTAAAATAGTTTTTTTCCAGTTGCTGCCAGTTAAGGCATTCGCCATTGAGAGGGTCGATAAACACAATTTTTGAGTCAGACACCTGAAACCGCACCAGAAAATGCCCGGGAAAGTTAACACCCTGCATTTTTAATCCCAGCGCATTACCTAACTGGCAAAAGACGATGGCCAAAGTTACAGGGATACCGGTGCGATATTGTAGTACTTCATCCAATAAATTATAGCGGGCTGCAAAATAGTTTTTACTGTCGCCACTAAAAGCCAGTTGCTGATAAAAGAAGGTTCTGAGGCGTTCAAAAGCAGCAAATTTGTCGTCTACATTACCGACAAACTTAGCGGCCTGATTGATAAGTTGCTCCATTTGGGAAATAGATTGCGCGATATCCAAATCACTTTTGTAACAACGCGAAATCAACAGCGCAGATTTAAATAAATTATGCTGCTGAATCGCATGTTTAAGCTCTATCACGGTATTTGTCCTTTATACATCACACTTATAGATGTTATCGGACTGGCAGGAAAATCCTTTATCAGAAAATGAAAGCTTGTTTGGTAACTGCAATTTTGCCAATCATGGCAAAAACCGCCACCGCGCCGACAAAAGCAACGCTTTTTATCACCTTGTTTTTACCCAGCTTCAATGCGAATAATCCCAACAAAATATAGGCAATCAGGCCAATCACTTTTTCTGTCAACCAGCCGTTGTAAAGCGGATATTGTGCCAGCAAAATGCACAAGGTGATGGCACTGGCTAACAAGACGGTATCTATCACGTGAGGGACTACCTTCACCCACTTTTTCGACATCATTCCACTGTTAGACATCACCCAAATAAAACGCAATACCAGAAGTAAAAAACTGACGGCGATTGCCGTCATATGAATATGTTTAACCATTAAGTACACTGCAGACTCCTGTTTTTCTTATTGTTACAACAGTTATGGTAATTATTGTTTGTCGGGATAGGCAAATATTATCGCTTCAAACTTTTTAATATTATCCAGCAAGGTATCCACTAACGCCGGATCAAAATGTTTTCCCCGCTCTTGCTGGAACTTTTCCACCACCTTTTCAACGGTCCAGGGCTCTTTATAACAGCGCGTTCCTCGCAGTGCGTCATAAACATCGGCAATGGCCGCAATGCGTGAGAACAGATTGATCTCTTTGCCTTTGATACCTCGCGGATAGCCGCTGCCATCCCAGCGCTCGTGATGCTCTCTGGCTAATAAAGCGGCGGTTTTTATAATGGGCTTATCACTGTCTCTGAGCAACTCGTAACCATCATTGGCATGCTTTTTCACCAGTTCAATTTCTTCTATGGATAATGGCCCGGGTTTAGTAAGTATCTCCACCGGAACACGCAGTTTGCCCACATCGTGTAACGGCACAGCCAGCTTAAGAATCCCGATTTCATCTTCTGACAAACCGTGCTCTCTGGCTAACAGCTCACATAAGATAGTCATACGTTCGATATGCCGACCACCACTAAGCTGGCATTCCATGGCCTGCCCCACTTTTTGCAGTATTTCTTTTTGGGTGTCCTCGATGTCTTTTGTAAGCAACACATTTTCAAAAGCCACCTGCACATGGCTGGCAAAGATCTCAATTAAATGCTTATCGTTGGCATTGAGTTTTCGCGGAATCCCGGACAAATATAACAGCGAACCCGGTTCTGTGTTGCTCTGGCAATAGGCAACCACATAATCATCAGCGTACACCACATCTTTTTCTCTCAACGCCTTTTTACAGGCGTTCAGAATATCGCCTTCAACGACCTCTTCCAGTGGGCGAACCGCTTTTTCAACTTCCGCGGCATTGTCATTCATACCCGAGAAGACAACAAAGCCACTGAGCTCGTGGCTACTGCCACCTCTGGTAGACGCCAGTGCGTTGGTGATATAGGCGGCGTCTGTAGCGCCTCCCAGTAATGAACTGAGCTGCTGAATTATGCCATCTATGAAGTTTTCCAAAGAGTGGATACTAAATAAATCTGCTGAGGCAGAAATGATCTTTTCCAGTCCTTTGCGGCTTTCTTCAATAGAAATAATATCCCGGTAGGAGCGCAAGGTAGCGATAATAACCGTAAATAACTTCTGCGCAGTGAGTTCGGTTTTTGATTTGTAGTCGTTGATATCGTAATTGACGATGACGTGTTTTTCAGGAGCCTGGCCCGGTTGCCCGGTTCTGAGAATAATGCGGGTAAAATGATTGTTGGCTTCATTGCGAATGAATTCAGCCACCTTGAGACCGGCGTCATCCGTTTCCATCACCACATCCAGTAGCACGACCGCAATGTCATCGTGCTCCATAAAGACCTTTTTCGCCTCTTCACCACTGTGGGCACTGATAAATTCCAGGTCTTTTTCCTGAAACACAAAGTCGCTTAGTGCCAGCTTAGTGACGGCATGAACTTCAGGTTCATCATCTACAACTAAAATTTTCCATGAGCCCCGCTCTTCAATTTCTTCTTCTTCAGAATCATCAGCGAAAAGAAAATCGTCAGACATCCAGTTTCCCTCAATAACGACAATAACTAGTTTTACACCTTTTAAACTAGTCTTTTATAAAGGGTTATGCAACTTGAATTGAGCGAATGTCACCCTGTCGTGACCAGCGTAATCCTGACGGGTCTGAATTTGCTCATACCCTGCATCAGCAAATAATTCCCGGATGACATTAGCCTGTTTAAATCCGTGCTCAATCAGCAACCAACCATCAGATTTCAGGTGTTGTCGCGCTTGCGGAATAATTAGTCGGATGTCATCCAGCCCGTCTTGGCCCGATGTCAAAGCGCTGCCGGGTTCGAAACGCAAGTCCCCCTGAGTTAGATACGCACTATCAGACTCTACATAAGGCGGGTTTGTCACTATCACATCGAAAGCTTGCTCACCCAACGCGGAAAACCAATGGCTTACCAGAAATCTGGCATTTTCTACGTGATTTTTGCGTTGATTATGGGCGGCCAGTTGCACCGCTTCAGAAATCCGATCGCAACCGGTAACCTGCCAGCCTTTGCGCTCACTGGCTATCGCCAGAGCAATTGCCCCGGTGCCTGTACCCAGGTCCAGACAGCTACTGTTATCTGCAACCGTCAGGTCCAGGGTTAACTCCACTAACAACTCTGTTTCCGGGCGCGGTATCAGGGTAGATTCATTGACGTCCAGCGACAACGTCCAGAAATCCTGATGCCCGATAATATAAGACACAGGACACCCCTGAATTCGTTGCTGTAGATAATCCTGCCAAAGACAGGCTTGTTCAGAAGTTAATATATAATTAGCATCGACAATGAGTTTGGTGCGATTGCAGTGCAGAACGTCGCAAAGCAGTGTTTCAACATCTGTTTTTGCACTGTCTGAATGGTTTTTTAGCGCCTGAATGCCCATATCAAGCGCTTGCTGGATAGTCAGATTGTCCACAAATTTCAGGTGTTACAGGTCATCAGACAATGACGCCAACAGGTCTGCCTGATGCTCTTGCTTGATGGGTTCCAGCACAGCGTCCAGCTCCCCTTCAATCACATCTTCCAGTTTATATAAAGTAAGATTGATACGGTGATCAGTCAACCGGCCTTGCGGGAAGTTATAGGTGCGAATTCGCTCTGAGCGGTCACCACTTCCCACCAGGCTGCGACGAGTGCTGGCTTCCTCAGCGGCGCGTTTATCTTCTTCCACCTGGTTTAAACGAGCCTGCAATACCGACATCGCCTTGGCGCGGTTTTTGTGTTGTGAACGCTCATCCTGACACTCCACTACCAGGCCCGTAGGTAGGTGAGTGATACGAATTGCAGAATCGGTCTTGTTTACGTGCTGTCCACCGGCACCGCTGGCCCGGAAGGTATCCACCCGCAAATCTGCAGAATTAATTTCGATTGCTTCAGACTCAGGGATTTCTGGCAAGACGGCTACCGTGCAAGCAGAAGTATGGATGCGTCCCTGAGATTCGGTTTCTGGTACCCGTTGCACCCGGTGACCACCAGATTCAAACTTCATGGTGCCATAGGCGCCATCACCTACCAGGTTGGCGATGATCTCTTTGTAGCCACCATGTTCGCCTTCATTGGCGCTGATGGTTTCAATGCGCCAGCCTTGTTTTTCTGCATAGCGACTGTACATACGGAACAAATCACCGGCAAAGATAGCAGCTTCATCACCGCCAGCACCGGCACGAATTTCCAAAAAGCAACTCATGTCGTCGTTGGGATCTTTGGGCAACAGCAGAATTTGCAGTTCCTGCTCCAATTGTGCGATGTTGTCTTTGGCTTGTTTGTATTCTTCCTGCGCCATTTCCTGCAACTCAGGATCATTTTCCTGCATCATCTCCTGTGCTGTCGCTAAATCTTCTTCCGCCTGCTGCCAGGACTTAAAGCACTTAACCAGTTCTTCCAGTTGCGAATACTCTTTAGATAGCGCCCGAAACTTGTTCTGATCGGAAATGATCTCAGGCGCACTCAGCATCACCTGAATTTCTTCAAAACGTTCTATCAGCGTTTCTAGTTTAGTAACAACAGATGCTTTCATTTACAGTTAATTCTCTTCTACATTATTCGGTTCAAGTTTATAAACTTCTGACAACTTGTTTAACAGTGTCATATCTTGTGCTTCTGCGGCCTGCTTAATCGCTTGCGTTGGTGCATGGCTTAGCGTGTTGGTGAGCTTATTGGCAAGCTCTGTAAGCACAATGTCAGGTTCAGCCCCTTCACTCAACAGGTTCCTCGCCCGTTGCAGTAATTTTTGCTTTTCGTTCTCGTGTTTTAGCCGCAATTGCCGGATCAAATCACTGTGTTGTTGGCGATTTTGCCACGAAACCCATTTGTTTACCTCTTCGACAATCAGGCTTTTCGCTTCATCAGCGGCTTTTTGCCGGGAAGCTACATTTTGCGCCACTATCGTTTGTAAATCATCGACCGTATACAAAAAAGCGCCATCTAATTCGTTGCACTCTTCTTCAATATCCCGGGGGACCGCCAGGTCAATCAGCAACATGGGTTTGTAACGACGGTGCTTCAGTGCCGATTCCACCATACCTTTACCCACCAGAGGCAACTGACTTGCCGTGGAGCTGATCACAATATCGGCGTCGGCCAGACGGGTATGCAGTTGCGATAAAGTAATAGTAGAAGCACCAAACTGGCGGGCCAATTCCTCTCCGCGAGACAGGGTTCGGTTTGCGACAACCATGT
Source organism: Planctobacterium sp. R6 (assembly GCF_055755215.1). Lineage (NCBI taxonomy): Bacteria > Pseudomonadati > Pseudomonadota > Gammaproteobacteria > Alteromonadales > Alteromonadaceae > Planctobacterium > Planctobacterium sp. R6. The sequence goes on along the minus strand of NZ_JBVTQY010000017.1, from coordinate 63,184 downwards.
CTTTCACCCCCTGGTCAGCCAAATGCCGGGCCACTAACTCAATGGTCTCCCCGGCACCAATTAACAACACTTTACTTTTGGTAACATCGGTAAATATGTGTCTGGCTAATTGTACGGCGGCAAACGCCACTGATACCGCGTTTTCGCCGATTTCAGTTTCGGTACGCACTCGTTTAGCCGCCGCAAAGGCAGTTTGAAATAGTCGTTCAAAGCCACTGTTTACCGTACCGACATGTCTGGCACTGGTATAGGCTTGTTTTAGCTGCCCTAATATTTGTGGTTCGCCCAGAATCAGGGAGTCTAAACCACTGGCCACTGACATCAGATGCGCCACAGCCTCGGTATCCTGATGGCAATAGGTCATTTCCCGCAACTCTTTGTGCGGCAAACGGTGAAAATCAGCTAACCAGGTTATCAGGGCATCCGCGGAAACATCATCTACATCAATATAAATTTCAGTGCGATTACAGGTAGACAGGATCACGCTTTCATTGACTTGCTGCCAGGCATTTAACTCTGTTAAGGCTTCCAGCAATAATTCTGGAGAAAAGGCGACCTTCTCCCGAATTTCCACTGGAGCGGTATCATGGTTAACGCCAATCGTAAGTAGCGACATTGAATCCCGTTGTTCTCTGGTATGTTAATTTTAGCCCGCGCCGAAATAAACTATGCCATCGGCGGCGCAAAAGGCGCGACATTTTACGCAAATCCTAAGCTATTTAAAAGTACCCTACTCTATAGCTCAACACTTAATAATCTATTTCGGTTATTAGAAAAATAGATTAACAAAATTAAAGTGGTATCTTTTATCCGATTTACGTTAACCTTTTGCACCTGTCACAAATTAACATCTGATATTGTCCTTAATGTTGCACAACGCGAGAAAAAGTTTGCATAAAATACTGGTGATACTGTCAATATTGTTGCTTTCAGCCTGTGCGACCAGGCCTGAAATACGCTTCCAGGATGCCTCTGTAGCCGGTAAGTTTCCGCAACATTGGACCATAGACGGTCGCATTGCGTTTAAATCTCCGGAAGAAAAATTCAGCGCCTCAATGACCTGGGAACAAGATGATCAGGACTACTTGTTGAGATTGTCGAAACTCATTGGTGGTACACTGCTAACCATGCAAAAAACGGGCGAGCGCGTGCTGCTGGAAGTAGACGACAACACATTTACCGACAGCAATGCCACACGCCTTATTTATCAAAATACCGGATGGAACATTCCGGTTGACGATTTAAAATACTGGATTTCTGGCCGTCTTAACCAGGCTGGTGCTTCCGTGAAGGCTGTTCAGCGGGACGAGAATGGCAGGCTCTGGTCATTTACCAGCCAGGATGGTTGGCGAGTCAAATATCAAAACTATAAGGTGTTTTCTGGCACAGCGCTGCCCCACAACATTTTACTGAGTCACAATAAACTGCAATTAAAAATCCGCATTAGCGAATGGCATTTTAAAGGTTAACAAATTAGCTATGTTCCTATCCCGACACTGGCCCAGTCCGGCAAAGCTCAATTTATTTCTGCATATTACCGGTCGCCGCTCAGACGGTTATCACGAATTGCAATCGCTGTTCCAGATGTTAGATGTAGGTGATGAACTGCACTTTAATATCACCGACGATCCTGAAATTTTACTGTTAAGCCACTTTCCCGAAGTACCCCATGAGCAAAACCTGATTGTCAGAGCCGCCAAACTTCTACAAACATTTTGTGGTGTCTCAAAGGGCTGCACAATAGAAGTGGACAAAATATTGCCAATGGGCGGCGGTATCGGTGGGGGCTCTTCCAACGCGGCCACGACGTTAGTGGCCTTAAACCACCTTTGGCGATGCAATCTCACCAACCAACAATTGCAACATCTGGGGTTGCAACTGGGTGCCGATGTACCGGTATTTATCAACGGTAAAACCACGTTTGCCACCGGAGTTGGCGAGCAGTTTCAGGCAGCGCCAGAAACACAGCAAACCTTTCTGGTAGTAAACCCAGGTGTACATGTATCCACCGCGGAGGTTTTTACTGATCCGGAGTTACCCAGAAATAGCGCGCTGCTCGACACAGCTCATTACCGTTTTGAAGACACCCGCAATGACTGCCAGGCACTGGTTTGTAAAAAGCATCCAGTTATTGCAAATACGTTACAGTGGTTGTTACAATACGCGCCGTCAAGAATGACGGGAACAGGAGCCAGCATTTTCGGTGTATTTAATCACCCTGAAGATGCCCAAAAGGCGCTGCATGATTTACCTGAACATTGCTCAGGTTTTGTCGCTCAAGGGTGTGTCGAATCGCCTTTACACAAGCGGCTAAGTCAGGAACTTCCCGAATTTTAAAACCGAGTTGGCAGCAGGTTTTTACCATGATTATCTGGCGAAAATTCACGCTTACCCGACCATAACACAATTACATTAACGGAGTTGTTGCTTTCAGGGTCGGGACATTAGCTTTTACTATTTCTCCCCTATGTTAGAACAACAGGCTCCACCTACTTTTCTGAGGAAAAACGTAGTGCCCGATATGAAGCTTTTTGCCGGTAACGCGACGCCTGACCTGGCTCAAAAAGTCGCTGACAGACTATATACTAAATTAGGTCACGCCAGCGTTGGCCGATTCAGCGATGGTGAAATCAGTGTCGAAATTCATGAGAACGTCAGGGGAGCGGATGTGTTCATCATTCAATCCACTTGCGCGCCTTGCAACGATAATCTGATGGAATTGATTGTTATGGTAGACGCGCTGCGCCGCGCATCTTCTGGCAGAATCACCGCGGTAATCCCCTACTTCGGTTATGCCCGTCAAGACCGTCGAGTTCGCTCTGCCCGTGTGCCAATTACTGCAAAAGTGGTTGCCGACTTTCTATCTAACGTCGGTGTTGATCGCGTACTCACTATCGATTTACACGCTGAACAGATTCAGGGCTTTTTCGACGTACCAGTAGACAATGCTTTTGGTACGCCAATTCTGTTAGAAGACATGCGCAAGCGCGACTTTAACAACCCGGTTGTAGTTTCTCCTGATATTGGCGGTGTGGTAAGAGCACGTGCTGTTGCCAAGCTAATGAACGATATCGACCTGGCTATCATCGATAAGCGTCGTCCAAAAGCCAACGTAGCTCAGGTAATGCACATTATCGGTGAAGTAGAAGGCCGTGATTGTATTATCGTCGATGACATGATTGATACCGGCGGCACTCTGGCAAAAGCTGCAGATGCATTAAAGGCCCATGGCGCAAATCGCGTATACGCTTATGCCACCCACGCTATATTCTCCGGCAATGCCGCCAGCAACCTGGAAAACTCAGTAATTGACGAAATCGTTATCACTGACAGTATTCCGTTATCTCCGGCCATGCAAAAAGTCAGTAAAGTTAAACAGCTTGGCTTGTCCAAAATGTTAGCCGAAGCCATTCGTCGTCTGAGCAACGAAGAATCTATCTCGGCAATGTTCGAGCATTAATATTGCTATGAGTGGTCTGCTGCAGACCACTCCTCCCCGCCCCGCACATTAATCTCCATAAATATCAAACTATTGATTGTGCTACCCCTTTGCTAATGTTAGAATTCGCCGCCCTTTTTTGAGGGTAAGCACAGCTGTAATTCCGCAGTAAAGTGCGTTCGACGAAAATTTTGGTCGCGAAATTTTCGTAATTTTAAGATTTATTGGAGTAATTTATGCCAGAAGCAATTTTTAATCTGGATGCAGAAGTCAGAACTGACTTAGGGAAAGGTGCGAGCCGCCGCCTTCGTCACGCTGATAAAGTTCCTGCGATCCTGTACGGTGCCGACAAAGAGCCAGTTTCATTAACTTTAGCTCATAACAAAGTTTTCCAGGCGCAAGAGTTTGAAGCTTTCTATTCTCACGTTTTAACACTGAACATCGGTGGCGAGAAAGTTGAAGCTTTGGTTAAAGACATGCAACGTCACCCGTACAAGCCTAAGATCATGCACTTAGACTTTTTACGTGTAGATGCATCTCACGCTTTAACTACAAACGTTCCATTGCACTTCGTGAATGAAGAAGCTGCACCTGCGATCAAAACTGACGGCGGTCACGCTGAGCACCATATTGCTGACATCGAAATCAGCTGTTTGCCTGCTAACCTGCCAGAGTTCATCGAAGTTGATCTGATGGATGTTGCGTTAGGTCAAACTGTTCACCTTTCTGATCTTAAATTGCCAGAAGGTGTTACTTCAGTTGAGCTTGCTAAAGGTGAAGGCCATGATGTTGCAGTTGTAACTATCAAGGCTGCTAAAGGCGGTGCTGCTGAAGAAGCAGAAGAAGAGACTACAGAGGAATAATCTGCTTGTCAGATATTCGTCTTATCGTGGGCCTGGGAAATCCGGGCCCCGAATATCAAAACACACGCCATAATGCGGGCAGTTGGGTAGTAGAACAACTGGCTCGACAATCAAACATTCCCCTTAAAGCTGATAACAAATTTTTTGGTTTAACTGGTCGAGGCATTATAGCCGGTCAGGATGTTCGCTTGCTTATCCCCACCACTTATATGAATAAAAGCGGTCAATCCGTCGGTGCGGTAATGCAGTTCTACAAATTACAACCAGAGAATCTGTTAGTGGCTTTTGACGAGCTGGATCTCGAACCTGGTATCGTTAAATTCAAAGTCGGTGGCAGTTCCAGCCAAAACGGCATTCGCGATATTGTCAAAGCACTTGGCAATAACAAAGAATTCCTGCGCTTGCGCGTTGGCATCGGACACCCAGGCTCCCGTGATCGTGTAACCGGTCACGTGTTGGGTAAAGCCTCGGCGAAAGATCAAAATAAAATGGATGCGGCAATAGACGAAGCGTTGCGCTGTATCGATATACTGTTTAAACAAGATATTAAAGCCGCAATGAATCGCTTGCATTCATTTAAAGGCTGACTCTGCTTAAAAAGGAAAAACAATGGGTTTTAAATGTGGCATCGTTGGCCTACCGAATGTAGGTAAATCAACTCTGTTTAATGCACTCACCAAAGCGGGTATCGAAGCGGCAAACTTTCCGTTTTGTACAATCGAACCAAACACCGGTGTTGTGCCGGTACCGGATCTGCGTTTGGACAAGCTGGCTGAAATCGTCAAGCCACAAAAAGTGATCGCCACTACCATGGAATTCGTGGATATTGCCGGATTGGTTGCCGGGGCGTCTAAAGGTGAAGGTCTGGGCAACAAATTCCTGGCCAACATCCGTGAAACTGATGCTATTGGCCACGTTGTACGTTGCTTTGAAAACGACAACATTGTGCACGTAGCGGGCAAGGTTAGCCCTCAAGATGATATCGAAGTTATCAATACCGAGCTGGCTTTGGCAGATTTGGAAACCACCGAAAAAGCGTTAATTCGCGTTGGTAAACGCGCCAAAGGTGGTGACAAAGATGCCAAATTTGAGATGACAGTACTGGAAAAAGTTAAGCCTCATCTGGATGAAGGTAAAGCACTGCGTTCACTTTCTCTGAGCAAAGAAGAAGCTGCTGCGATCAGCTACATGAACTACCTTACGCTTAAGCCAACCATGTACATTGCCAATGTGAATGAAGACGGTTTTGAAAACAATCCGTATCTGGACAAAGTACGTGAAATTGCAGAACAGGAAAACGCGGTAGTGGTGCCTGTTTGTGCTGCTATCGAATCCGAAATTGCCGAGCTGGAAGACGACGAAAAAGCAGACTTTATGGAAGAAATGGGCCTGGATGAGCCAGGCCTTAACCGCGTAATTCGCGGTGGATATAGTCTGTTAACCCTGCAAACCTATTTCACCGCCGGTGTAAAAGAAGTGCGGGCCTGGACTTACCCTGAAGGTGCAACTGCACCACAGGCAGCCGGAAAAATTCACACGGATTTTGAAAAAGGTTTTATCCGTGCTGAAGTGATTGGCTACGACGATTACGTTGCCTGCAATGGAGAATCAGGTGCTAAAGAAGCCGGAAAGTGGCGTCTTGAGGGTAAGGATTACCTGGTTAAAGACGGTGACGTTATCCACTTCAGATTTAATGTTTAATCTTAAAAGTTTATTTAGAAAGGCGGTTTAACACCGCCTTTTTTGATCTGATTAATCTCCCCTCAATTGTTCAATACTCCATCACCTAAACCTGTTTTTACAAAAAATAGGTTCGAATAGGCCCATTCAGACGACGACACACCTTGTTTAAGGCAAATTTCATATCGAATTTTGTTAAGTGAACAAAGGATAGCTATGAAAATATTTGACTGGGATGGTAACCGCAAACACCTGTTGCCTTTACTTTGGACTTTCCTGACGGTGAACTACATCTTTTGCGATGTGTTTACCCTACATCTGGCAAAAAGCTTAGAAGTCATTTTAGCCGGAGGCCCCTCAGGCATGCCTATCACGGAAGAATTTCTATTGATGTTTTCAGTGATTTTGCAAATACCGATGCTGATGATTCCGCTATCCCTGATACTGGTTACCAAACTCAATAAATACAGCAACATCATTGCAGGTGTAATTACCACAAGTGTGCAAGCCTTTACCGTATTCATGGGAGGCACGCTGCACTATATGTTTTTTTAGTTTTTTTGAGATCAGTACCGGCCTGCTCATTATTTATTTAGCGATTACCTGGAAACAAAATCCAGAAACTCAGGAAGGGAGTTATCAATGAAGACAAATAAACCATATTCATGGGACGCTGCTATGTTCTTGATTGCCAGTCTATTCTTGTTGCTAAACACCGTTTTACTGTGGGTTCGTTACTTCTCAGACTTTCAATTATCGATTATGTGGGCTGCCATTCCAGCTATTACCGCTTTCACATTTAGTCTGATTGGTTTGTTAAAACTGTATCCCAGAGTATCCCTTCAAGCTCAATCACCGGCCCGAGGAGGCCTACTCTTTGCAATGCTCGCAAGCCTGTGTTTGTGCCTGGCTGCAATCTGGATATTCGCAGTAGCTTTGTTCGGTAAGGGTCTACCAGATCCCACACCTCCAGCACTATCAGCTCTCATCGCCCTATTTATGATATCCATGGTATTGGCTTTTTTAAGTTATGGAATTGCCTTTTTAAAACAGGGAACGCAAAAGAAAGCCGGAGTATTACTTTTAATTCCGGTTTCCATGTGGGCATTAATGTTACTGGTAGCTTTATTCAAAGGACTAGAGACGGCGCTATCGCTGGATTACTATACCAACGGTGTTATTGCCCTAGCCTTTTTGGCCATTGGCATTTTCCTAAAAAAGTCGCCGGGTAAGCAGGTTAACATTGTTGATTAGACAGATTCCGATAAGCTGACGGGCTATGTCCCGTCATGTTTTTAAAGGCGGTATTAAATGTGGATTTAGAGTTGAAACCGACAACAAAGGCGATAGTCGTGATTAATTTGTCGCTCTGCGCTAATTCCCGCTTTGCTTCTTCCACCCGATAACGGTTGACGAACTGAAAAAAACGCGTGTTCAGATGTTGCGATAAGGTCTCTGAAATATGGTTTTCCGTCTCTGCTATTGCCTGAGATAACCTGTTCAGCGACAAGTCGTCTTGCAAAAACAGCTTGTCTTCAACCATAGCCCTGTGAAGTTTGGAAGCAATTAATTGCATCTTCTCACTGCTGATAATGGCTTCGCGAGGTTGACTGGTGCGAGGTGCGCCTTTTTCCGATTGCTCTAATATTTTCTGTGCCAGCGATTTTTGAATAAAAATTCCCAGGGCAATAACTTCAAGTGTTGGCAGCAGCTTACCAGAGCCAACCCACAACCAACCCATCGCCCCCGCCATAAACTCCACTGAAAACAGTAGCCATACGGCGCCCCAAACCCACAAAATGGATCTAAACCAGGCTAGTGAATTGTGCTCTATCTCAGAAAACCGCTCCATAAGTTGTTGCACGTGAGCGCTATGCAATTTCAGCGATAATATTAGAAAAACAGCGGTAAACACGATAAATGTTACGGTGCTAAACAAGCAGGTAAACAATGCAATGCGCCACAATTCTGGATCGCGTATGGCAGGACTTGCCAGTGCCAGCTTTTCTGCCGGGCTAATCAAAAACATAAAGGGCAACATCGCCACAACCACCAAAATCGGACCGGCAGCAGCTAACCACAAAATCTTTTTATCCACGGCTTTTTCAGCAGACATAGTGGCATGAGCATAAAGATACAAAGCTGGCCCCAACAGTATTCTGAAAGGCAATTGCAACCCTGCCAAACCGGGCGCATAAACGTAGGCACCGGAATAAATGAACAGTTCACCCAGCAAATGGACGAGCAATAACACAAACAGTCCCTGAAGATAAAAGTTTTGCTTTTGTGCTGGTCTTTTAAAAACCTGCAACAAGGCCGTTAACACCATGCCCAGCATGCAGGAGTATAAAACGGTGGGAAACAGATTAATCATTGTTTTGCTCTGATATCGCCTTTTCCACTATCAGATAAGTGTGTAATTCGGGATGCTGATCAAACTCCAGATGGCGAATAATACAACCGGCGTCCATAAACAGAGTTAAAAACCCATTTAAGCCCAACGAGGAATAATAGACTTCTGGCCCCATTGCTTTATTTTGATGGTCCCCTGCCTCTTCCGTACCACCAAAAGAAAAAATAAATACACCACCGGGATTAAGTGCCGCAATAATCTTATTCAGCACTGGTTTTTGCATATCCAATGGAATATGCCAGATACTGTCCCAGGCTGTGATGAAATCGTATTGCTGCGTTAAATTAAACTCACAGATGTCTTGATGATAAAAACACACATCAGGATTACGCTGACGAGCCAGCTCAATCATCTTTGCCGAAACATCTAATCCCGAATATTGATAGCCACGAGATACCAATAAATCAAGAAACCGCCCGGTACAGCCGCAACCAATATCCAACGCATTTCCCTCGGGTTGTGCAAAGCCCAGCGCTTTTTCATGGGCTGCAATACCATTCTGGCGATTAAAGGATTCTCGCTGCCACAAATGGGTAATTTGGTCGTAGGCTTTGCCTGTTTCAATTGGCTTCATTGCAGTTTTCTTTTACTTTATCGTTCTAAATTCTGTGATGTTCAAAAAACCAGGAAAAACAATCCGGTCATCACACTCACTCCCAGCAGCGCCGCTGCAACTTGCACTAAACCATCACGCTCTAACAATCCCAGTCCCATAATCATCAACACCAGAGCAGGTCCTAAATTGGTAAATGGTACCGGCAATGTGATAATGGCCCCCAACAAGATAATGATAAAACCATTAATACGGTCAACAATAAAAGCTTCGGTGAATTGCCAGCGCGGTTTTAAAAAACGCTCTATCGCCCTGATTTTTGGCTCAAAAGTCAGTAAGGCTTTAGCCACACTGGGTCCACTAAGCGGGCGTTCCAGGATAAATTTGGGTAACCAGGCCTTAGTGCGCCCAAAGCTCATCTGGATACCCAGGCACATGATCAGGATACCAGCAAACAGGGATACAAACGGGATCACATTAAAAATAGACAGGAGTATCAGTAGCAAACCGAAAGTCCGATCTCCCATGCGGTCCGTCAACATTCGCAAAGTGATTTTTTCCTGACCGCACTGCTCAATCAGAGAAACAAGGACATCAGAGGTGCGAGTTCGCGGCGTCTCAGGAATGGTAAACAGCGTTTTGTCAGTATTTTTATTGTGCGTCAAACTACTTCACCATTGAACTGTTCTTGTCCCGATTGTTCCGATTGTTCCGATTTTAGGTCAATTACACAGGTTCTACCAATAGCTAATGGCGATACTTAATATTGCCATACAAGGCTGCAATAAGTGGCGGTGCGACAATCAAGGCACCATAACCAGCGAAAAAGTCTGACTGTTCAAAATACATGACTAACGCAATTGAAATAGCAAAGTTAATTGCGGCTGAGAAGAACAGTGACATGCCCATCAACTTGCCAAACTTTTCAGGCTCTTTATATTCCCCTTCTCTGTACCCAGAAATAAGATCGCGCCTGTGGCCAAATGCGATCAGGTAACCCAAATAGACAAAAATACCTGATAACAGGTTAAGCGATATAAAGACGATGAGCATGCCATTCATATTCAAATAACTCCTGTAAATTTGCCACTAGCAAGTGGTAAACGCATCTTCCAACAGACGTAGCAACTCGTCGAACTAATCTTGGCTGTATGGATGTTCTGTCTGCCAGTGTTGAGCAATTTGCTCGCGGGTACACAACCAAACGTGATCTTTTGTTTTTGATGTAAACAAAGGAGTCAAGTTCTTTGAAGGAAGAATGTTGATTTTCAACAAACCTGCCCTTTTTTATCCCGTTAACCTATTGCGATTCCTAACGTTTGCCTAACCGGAGAAAAATAGAGACTAAACTTAGCGACGAAGGAGCGCAGTCTGCTGTATCGCGCCCCTTTGGTTTAGGCACTTGTTAATTCTATTTACTTACTTTTTGAAAAAGGTCAGGGATATATCTTTCAGAAAAGCCTGCCACTATACTTAGCGACATTAAGTTATATATGTTGTTTTTGGCAAAACTAAAGGCAAGATCTGAATTTGAAAGTAAGTAAAGACATAAACCAGAGAACAACCCTAAAATGGGAATAAATGCTGCCTGAAGAAAAATATACCCTTTACCATCTTCTAAGTTTATAGAAACTTTAGTATTTCTTTGCATGAGAGATATTGTACTGCCTAGTACACCTGCCCCACCACAAAGAAATAAATTTAAATGTAACGAACTGCTGATTCTTGATATGAATAATAGCAACAAAATTATCGCGACAGATGAGCTTAAGCCATACAACACTAACCATAATTTCGCTTGATTTGGCGATAGCAATAACGATATTCGTTTTTCCACATTTTGGAAAAATTTATCTATTTCATCCGGTTTTTCACATGAAAATGCGTGATGCAAAGCTGAAGCCAATTCAGTTTCAATAGGCATCTTTATTTCTTCTGGCAGTGTTGAAGGAATTTGACTATCTAAGGAATAAAACTTATCAACAGCAGTCGAAAAAATATTATTTTCACAAGTGGTTTCCCACCGAAGTAAATCGTCAGAGTTATAGAAAACAATGGCTATTTCATTACAACCAAATATGTGAGATATAGTTTCTCCGCCTGATGTAGTGTCTCCAACTTTATACTTTTCAATTACAGTCATGATTAACCCTGAGATAAACTTAACGCCTCGTTAAGAAGCAAAATATTGTTGGCTAAAATGTTGAGAATCGAAAACAGCCAACTGTTTTTTGTCCTTATAAGCGACTTGATATAAGTAAACTAAGCCGTGCTATTTTTTAAAAATTCTTTCTACTTCATCACGTATGGGGCGATAAAAAAATTTCCTACCCAGTAAGATAAGTACTTCATTGCTGGGGTCAATTAGCTTGAATATTTTTCCTGCTGGCTCGTCAACGGTTTCATGATGACCAATCATTGGAGAAGGAAAGAAAAAGCCAGCATCATGAGAAATTACATATGTATCCAATTTCTCATCAAAATGCTCCCAAGCATTACGTATGTCTCTATTTGCAATAGGAGAATCATCGGTAACACCAAAATGTTTTTTTAATTTTATTCCTCGGCTTTGCCTCATGGCTAATTGCTCGGGGATTTCTTTCTTTTTCCCCATTGTGGTTGGCCAAAAGTATCGAGACAGTGCCGCTGCGTGACCAATAGCTTCCTGAATTGAACTAATCAATTCATAAGCATCATCGCTACCAACCATAGAATCATATCGTTCAAAAGCATTTAAACAACGTTCTGCGGAATAATGAATAGATTGTCTATAAAAAGCCATATGCATTGGTTGAATTCCATCACAATTTTCATGTGTGATTTTTGCTCGGCGTTCTAACTCAACATTATCCATATGTGACCAATTCCTAATTTACTCACAAGATCTTTATAGATGACAAATGTACTACGTAAACAAGACATTTATCATATTTCACATTTTTAACACCTTAGCCTTATTTTTTACCCCTGTAAATACAGGTATCAGAACCAACACCATTGATGTGTTTAAGAAAAACGTCAAACGTCGTCTATCAAAGCAAAAAATATGCACATACGATTTGATAATAAATAAATTACTTCAATGGATGCTCCGCCGCCCAGTGTCGGGCTATTTGTTCCCGGGTACACAACCAAACGTGATCTTTTGCTTTTACATACTCTACAAAACGTTTTAAAGCAGCGAATCTGGCAGGTCTGCCAATGATGCGATTATGTAAGCCAATGGATAACATTTTAGGCTGCATCTGCCCTTCTTCATAGAGAATGTCAAAGGCATCCTTGAGATACTGATAGAACTGTTCCCCACTATTAAAACCCTGCGCGGTTGCAAAGCGCATATCGTTAGTATCCAGGGTATAAGGCACCATCAACAGGGGTTTGCCATTTTGAGTATCATAATAAGGCAAATCGTCCGCATAACTGTCTGCGCAATAGAGGATATCTTCTCGTTCGGCGATTAATCTAAGTGTGTTTGGGCTGGTTCTGCCTGTGTACCAGCCAACCGGCGCTTTGCCGGTTAACTGTGTATGCAGTCTGATGGCCTCATCAATTTGCTGGCGTTCCTGAGCTATGTCCATATCCTGATAATGAATCCAACGCAATCCGTGACTGGCAATTTCCCAGTCTGCCTGCAACATGGCCTGTACCGCTTCCGGGTTGCGTTGCATCGCCATAGTGACACCAAACACCGTGATTGGGATATGATGCTCCAGAAACAATCGGTGCAATCGCCAAAATCCGGCGCGGCTGCCGTATTCGTAGATGGACTCCATGGACAGGTGGCGATCAGGATAAGCCTGGGCGCCTATAATTTCTGAAAGAAATATTTCTGAGTGGCTGTCACCGTGTAAAACGCAGTTTTCGCCGCCTTCTTCATAGTTAAGTACAAACTGTACCGCAATCTGCGCCCCACCGGGCCAATTGATATCCGGCGGATTGGCGCCATAACCCTTTAAATCTCTGGGATAACTGGCCATAACTTTTATTCCGGTACTTTCAGGCCACAACTGCTCAAAATTGAGCGACACAGGTAATCGCCAACATCCTGGAAGCCTTTTTTATTCAACATCTTGCCATCCTTTAATATACTGATCTGAGAGGAGAAATCAGCATAATGCTGGGTGGTAGCCCAAATCTGAAACATCAACATCGCCGGGTCCACATTGGCCATTTTGCCGTCCTGAATCCATTGCTGAATAATGGCAATACGAGATTGAAACCAGCTAACCATGCCGGCCTTAATTTCATCAGACAGTTGCTCTGCTCCTTTGATCATTTCCATCGCAAAGATTTTAGAGGCTTCGGGGTAAGTGCGGGATATTTCCAGTTTTTCGCGGATATAACGCGACAAGGCGACCGCCGGATCATCCTGCGCTGTTGCGTGATCAAAACTGGAATTCCACAGAGACAAAATATCGCTCAACACGGCTTCATAGATGCCCTGTTTGGACTTGAAATAATAAAGTACGTTAGCTTTGGGTAATCCGGCTTTTTCTGCCACTTCCTGTACAGTAGCTCCCTGATAACCTTTCGTGGCAAATACAGTCACCGCAGCTTTAATAATTTTACCGTAATTTGCCTGTCTGACACTGCCCTTTACGTTCTTTTTGACGCTTTTTTGCACTAGCACTGATTCTTTTCCTCTATCGGTATTCCAATTTCTGATAGCGATGGCTGCAAACAATATATATTAATCTTCGCAGAAAGCGCCATACTATAACAGGTACTACAGTTAATTTAGGCTATAACAAAAAGGCATTGTCTGACTTTAGTTAGCGCCTGGCGTTTATTCAGACAACCCAATTGTTCACTTGCAACCCTGTTGAAATACCAATATATTGACCAAACGGTCAAGTTTTGCAATATATTTTAACCCGGAGGCACCTGATGATCAGCTTCTTGCTGAATAATGAACCCATCCATATTAGCAATATTGATAACAATTGCACGGTTTTGGAATGGCTCAGAGAAGATAAGAAACTGTCTGGCAGCAAAGAAGGCTGTGGTTCTGGTGATTGTGGTGCCTGCACGGTTGTATTAGCAGAGATCAATAAATCCGACGATGGTCTGAATTACAAAGCCATCAACAGTTGCATTACGTTTATGTCGGCGCTGGACGGTAAACAGCTTCTCACCGTCGAACACTTGGAAGAGCAATCACAATTACACCCGGTACAACAGGCCATGGTGGATAAGCATGGCTCACAATGTGGTTTTTGTACTCCGGGATTCGTCATGTCTATGTTTGCCCTGTATAAAGACAGAAGCAAAGACAGCAACGATGATTTAAACAGAGATAACATTGAACACGCCCTGTCAGGCAATCTTTGTCGTTGTACCGGATACCGCCCTATCATCGATGCAACATTACAGGCTTGCGATCAGCCTGCCCCCGATAAATTTTCCAAAACAGAGTCCGATGTCGTTCAGTCTCTGAAGGCTTTGCCCGACAATCAAGGAGTCGACGGACTGCATCTACCCAAAAGCCGCACTGAACTAGCTGCGCTAATCAACAAATATCCTGATGCACGACTGGTGGCTGGCAGCACCGACCTGGCGCTGGAAGTGACACAAATGTACAAAACCTTGCCGCAGTTGATCAGCACACGTTATGTCCCTGAACTTAATAGCCTGACAATAGATAACAAGCATTTAGTTATTGGTGCCGCTGTCACCTACAGCCAGTTACAAGATACTTTGTTAAATGAATATCCTGAACTCAGTGAGCTACTCACCCGACTTGGTTCACTACCTATCCGCAATCAGGGAACACTGGGAGGCAATGTCGCCAATGCATCGCCAATTGGTGATATGCCGCCGGTCTTATTGGCATTAGATGCCACCCTGACCTTAGACGACGGAGAGCAAAGCAGAAGCTTGCCGGTGCAGGATTTCTTTTTAGATTACAAAAAAACGGCCCTTCGCTCCGGAGAATGGCTGCGCGATATTCGTATTCCTGCAAAAGTGAATGATAGTTTTTTAAGCGCTTACAAGATATCCAAGCGTATCGAAGATGATATCTCTGCGGTATGTGCCGTTTTTAATCTACAGTTGGAAAATGGCGTTGTCAGTAACCTGCGTACCGGATTTGGCGGCGTAGCGGCCATTCCTTCTCGTTGCACTGCACTGGAGACAGCCATCACCGGAGAAACCTGGAACAGAGAAACTATGCTAAAAGGCAAAGCCATATTAGCCAATGCTTTCAATCCAATTGATGATGTCAGAGCTACAGCTCAATATCGCAAGGATATGCTGGTTAATTTGTGGCAGCGCTTTTGGCTGGAGTCTCAGAACCACAACCACACGGAATTGAGGGTGTTGCAACATGCGTAAATTAATAGACAACAACACGACACCCGGTTTCAGCACTAAATCAGTCGGCACCAGTAAAAAGCACGAAAGCGCTGAACGCCATGTTACCGGTAAAGCCAGATACATCGACGATATGCCTGAGCCCGCAGGGTTAATGCATGCAGCGGTGGCAATGAGCGACACTGCCAAGGGCATCATTCGCACTAAAGATGTCAGTGCAATTAAAGCGTTTCCCGGCGTTGTGGACGTTATCACAGCAGAAGACGTACCTGGTCATCTGGATATTGCTCCGGTGTTCGAGGGCGACCCGATGCTGGCGCACCAACAGATTTTATTTCATCGTCAGCCCTGGTGTGCACTATTAGCCACCTCCACCAATGTTGCCCGAAAAGCGGCTGGTTTAGGAAAGTTAGAAGTCGACGCCGAAAAACCGGATTTAGATATCCATCAGGCTCACCAGAAGCAAAACTTCGTCCGCCCGACGCACCAAATGAAGCAAGGGGATTTTGAAAAAAGCAGTGCTTCGGCGGCCATTACCGTAAGCGGTGAGGTCAAAATTGGCGGTCAGGAACACATGTATCTGGAAGGACAGGTTGCGCTGGCCATTCCCGAGGAAGAAGACCGAATAAGCATTTACACTTCCTCACAACATCCCAGTGAGGTTCAAAAACTGGTTGCCGAAGTGCTAAATATCAAACTGCACAAGGTTACTGTTGATATGCGCCGCATGGGGGGTGGATTTGGCGGTAAAGAGACGCAGGCCGCGCAATGGGCCTGCATTGCAGCCTTGCTAGCCGTACGCAACCGCTGCCCGGTTAAATTGCGGGTACCTCGCATGCAGGACATGATGCTCACCGGTAAACGCCATCCATTCCAGAACAGCTTTACTGTGGCCACCGATGAGCAAGGGGTAATTCAGGCCACGCAGGCAAATATCAATGGGCTGTGTGGCCATTCAGCAGATTTGTCTGAAGCCATTGTCGACAGAGCCATGTTTCATTGTGACAACGCCTATTACCTCGGTGCAGCTGACATTGTGGGCTACCGCTGTCGCACCGATACCGTATCTCACACTGCGTTTCGCGGCTTTGGTGGACCGCAAGGCATGGTATTAGCTGAAACCATGATTGAGGCTATCGCCCGGAAAACCGGAGAAGATCCCCTCACTATACGACAGCGCAACTTGTATGGTGGTGCTGGGCGCGATACGACTCAATACGGCATGAAGATTGAGCATAACAACTTGCCGGATCTTATCCAGCGACTGACTGAATCATCAGAATACTGGCAACGCAGGGAAAGCATTAAGCAATTTAATCAGCAAAATACCGTTCTCAAGAAAGGGCTGTCGCTAACTCCAGTCAAGTTCGGTATTTCCTTTACCGCAAAGCACCTGAATCAGGCGGGTGCATTGGTACATGTTTATACTGATGGTAGTGTTCAGGTAAATCACGGTGGCACCGAAATGGGCCAGGGCCTGCACACTAAAATCCAGCAAATTGCCGCCAATGAATTTGGTCTGGATATTGAGCATATCGAAGTTACCGCCACCCGCACGGACAAAGTACCTAATACCTCGCCTACTGCTGCTTCCAGCGGCACCGACATCAATGGCAAGGCCGTGCAAAATGCCTGTTTAACAATAAAACAACGTCTGGCGGATTTCTGGGCCGAGCAAAATCAGGGAAACAGCGACGCGGTTACATTCAAAGATGGTGTGGTTAGCCTGGATAAGGCGCAAATCCCCTTTTCCGATTTGGTGCAACTGGCTTACATGAATCGGGTTTCTTTGTCCTCTACCGGTTTTTATAAAACCCCTAAAATTCACTATGACCGCACCACCGGAACCGGCCGCCCATTTTTCTACTTTGCCAATGGCGCTTCGGTTTCAGAGGTAACCCTGGATACCTTAACAGGTGAATATCGGGTTGACCGGGTTGATATTTTGCATGATGTTGGCACCAGCTTAAATCCGGCCATTGATATTGGCCAGATTGAAGGCGGGTTCATTCAGGGGATGGGCTGGCTGACTACCGAAGAATTGTTGTGGGACGACAACGGCAGATTGCTCAGCAATAATCCGGCAACCTATAAAATTCCAGCTATTGGGGATACGCCCCGGGAATTCAATGTCGATTTATATCCTTACCCCAACGAAGAAGACAGTATCTATCACTCCAAGGCTGTGGGTGAACCTCCCCTCATGTTGGCCATGAGTGTCTGGTGTGCACTTAAAGATGCCATTTCCAGCCTGACTGATTACAAAGAAGATCCGAAGCTGGATCCGCCTGCCACGCCAGAAAAAGTGTTAAAGGCTATTCAGTCACTGCCTGCTGACAGCCTCACTGTTGAGGTGTTAAGCCGATGAAGATCAGCAACTGGATGCAGGCCATCAGCTATTGTCAGGAGAAACAGCACCCCTTTGTGTTGGCCACAGTCATAGAACACAAAGGCTCGGTACCACGAGACAGTGGCGCCAAGATGGTGATCACTCAGGACCAGACTTTTGACACTATCGGCGGTGGCAACCTGGAACACATGGTTACGCGTAGCGCTCAGACCATGCTACTGGCAAACAATACGGCGATAAAAGTCGAAGAGTACCCCTTATCAGCTAAGCTGGCCCAGTGCTGTGGTGGTTTTGCCAAGGTATTACTGGAAAGCCATCAGATCCAGACACAACAAATCGCCGTATTTGGCGCAGGCCATGTTGCTAATGAATTGCTGCCTATCCTGCAGCGCTTGCCAGTAAGAATACATTGGATTGATGAACGTTCTGATTTATTCCCGGCAACAATGCAAGCCAACGTCAATATCATCGCCACTGATTGCCCTGTCAGCGAATTAAAGTTACTACCAGCAAATACGCTTGTTCTGATCATGACCCACAATCATCAGCTGGATTTCGATTTGGTTAAAACGGCACTCAAGCGAGATGATATTCAATATGTAGGCATGATAGGCTCGCAAACAAAAGCCAAACGATTTCGCTACAAATTAAAACAACGAGAGCTGAGCGATGTCCAAATAAACAAGCTGGTGAGCCCGGTAGGTGAACTCTCGGTGCCGGGAAAAACCCCCATTGAAGTGGCCATTTCCATGGCGGCCCAAATCACCCAGTTGTTGCATCAATCGAAACAGCAAAGCACGGATACTGACACAGAAAAATACATTCAGGAGGACACTCACGCGTGACCTTACAGCAACTCAATCAGCTCAATATTGACGATTGCATTAACTGGTTTGAACAAACCTGTGCGGCGCAAAACTGGTGTCAAAAAATGACACAAGCCCGTCCCTTTTTAGGTTTATCTGAATTACAAACCAAAGCGGAATTCTTTTGGCAACAATGTAGTCACCAGGACTACCTGCAAGCCTTTGAAGCCCACCCTATGATTGGCGATGTCAACAGCCTGCGAGAAAAATACGCCAGTACGAAAGGCATAGCCAGTAATGAACAATCCGGCGCCCAAAGTGCCAGTGAAGAAACCTTGCAGTCGCTACACCGGCTAAATCAGCAATATCTGGAAAAACATGGTTTTATCTTTATCGTGTTTGCGACGGGGAAAAGTGCCGGGGAAATGTTACAAATACTGGAAGAGCGGCTGCCCAATGATACCGAAACTGAAATTCAACTGGCGGCTGCCGAACAACTTAAAATTACCCTGCTTCGAATTAACAAACAATTGCAAATGGAAGGCTTAGTATGATCACGTTATCCAGCCATGTTTTAGATACCACCAAAGGGCGACCTGCAGCAGAAATGGCCTTAATTTTAACCTCGCCAGATGGGACACAGCATCAGGGGGTAACCGATAGCGATGGTCGCTGTAAAGATTGGGGCATAGCGCACTACGAGGCCGGGATTTATTGTTTGCGCTTTATGTGTAAGGAATACCTGGACAGTTACGCCCCGGACAGCCTGTATCCTTTTGTCGATATCCATTTTGAAATGACAGAAAGTGGCGGCCACTACCACATTCCCCTGTTAATCTCGCCCTTCGGTTTTAGTAGTTACCGCGGCAGTTAAGTAAAAAATTCAGAGAATAAGTTAATTATGAGTATCAAGTTAATCACCGGTCATATTGTCCACTTCCCAAACAGCACAGAATCGCCGCAACAGGATGTAGTGGAAATCAAACAAGGTGCGTTAGCCATTGATGGTGAAAAAATCCTGGCAACGGATACGGCTGCGCAGTTAACACAACGCTATCCCGATGCGGAAGTGATAGATTACGGCAACAAACTGGTGGTACCCGGTTTTATCGATACCCACCTGCACTTTCCACAAACAGAAATGATTGCCAGTTTCGGGGAGCAGCTAATTGACTGGCTGAACAAATACACCTTTCCCACAGAGCGCCAATTTGAAGATCCAGCCTATAGCCGAAAGATTGCCGATTTTTTCCTGAACCAATTGTGGCGCAACGGCACCACCACGGCAGCAGTATGGGCAACTGTACATAAAAACTCAGCAGAACAATTATTTAGTGCTGCTTACGAACGCAATATGCAGATATTAACCGGCAAAGTATGCATGGACCGCCATTGCCCAGACTACTTGCAGGATACCCCTGAGTCAGCGCAACAGGACTCTGCTGATCTCATTGCCACCTGGCATAACAAAGGCCGTCTGAAATATGCCATAACGCCAAGATTCGCCCCCACCAGTACCGAAAAACAAATGGCCATGATGGGCGAGCTGATGTCCAGTTACAAAGACGTCTATTTGCAAACTCACCTGAGTGAAAATCAACAGGAAATTGCCTGGGTAAAAGAGCTGTATCCCAACAGTAAACACTATCTGGACGTGTATGACAGCTACCAAATGGTGACAGAGCGCTCTTTGTTCGGTCACTGCATACATTTGGAAGATGACGAATGGCGACTGATGTCAGAAAAAGGGGCGATTGTCTCCTTCTGCCCCACGTCAAACCTGTTTTTGGGTAGCGGATTATACAATCTAAATAAAGCCAAAGCGTTTAACGTTAAAACGACTCTGGCCACAGATGTAGGTGGTGGCGACAGTTTTAGCATGTTGCGCACATTGGGCGAAGCCTACAAGGTATTTCAGTTACAAAACATCACCATGGATTCGTTATCAGGCCTGTACATGATGACCCGGGGCGCAGCAGATGCCCTGAAGTTACCTGATATCGGGGATTTTAACGCCGGTACATTTGCTGATTTTACCGTGTTAGATCCGCATTTTAATGAGCTATCTTCCTTGCGTTTACAGGACTCTGACGATGCAGAAGATATTTTATTCGCGCTGAGTATGCTGGCCGACGAACGTGCCACCGTCGCTACCTGGATTGCAGGTAATCCTGTATGGCAGGCACAATAATAAAAACTAAAACGGAATAGCCTTTAGTGAAGGCAAACTACAAATAACAGGGATAGCTAAAAACAATAAGTTAAGGGGACTTTTATGTGGGCTGACTGGGTTGCGTTATTTATTCGCTGGTTTCATGTCATTGCAGGCATCGCCTGGATAGGCGCGTCCTTTTATTTTATCTGGTTGGATAACAATCTTCGTCAACCGCCACAATGGAAAAAAGACAAAGGCATTAAAGGTGATCTTTGGGCTGTGCATGGTGGTGGCTTTTACGAAGTCGCCAAATACGAATACGGCCCGGAGCAAATCCCCAAAACCCTGCATTGGTTTAAATGGGAAGCCTACGCCACCTGGTTGAGTGGCATGTTGCTGTTGATATGGATGTATTATCTGGGCGCCGAAGCTTACCTGATTGATCCGGGTGTTAAAGCCATGGAGGCCTCCACAGCCATCAGCCTGGGCCTGGGGTTTATCTTTGGCGGTTTGTTTATTTACGAAATTGCCTGTCGCAGCCCGCTGGCAAAATCGGCCGGTCTTTTTGCGGTATTTTTAGTATTGTTTTTAAGTTTATCGGCCTGGCTGGCCACTCAGTGGTTTAGCGGTCGCGGTGCCTACATTCACGTTGGCGCCCTGATAGGCACGATAATGGCCGGCAACGTGTTTTTTACCATCATTCCATCGCAGCGAAAACTGGTCCAGGCGGTAACAGATAAAGAGCCCATTGATCCGCAATGGGGTGCCGGTGCCAAGCTGCGCTCAGTACATAATAACTATCTCACACTGCCCATTATCTTTTTAATGATTTCAAACCACTACCCTATGACCTACCAGCACCCACAAAGTTGGTTAGTACTAGTGGCTATTGCTGCGGTATCAGCCTGGATTAGGCATTTTTTCAATCTGCGCCACATAGGCATAGTCCGGCCTTCGATATTGATTACCGGCGCAATAGGTATGTTATTTATCGCCATTTGGGTATCAAAACCTCAAACCACACCGGTGCAAACTTCAGTGGAATCAGCCCCCACAATTCCGGTAAATCAGGACATAATGGCCTTAATGCAAAAACATTGTAGCAATTGTCACAGCGAGACCCCCAGCGATGATATCTTTGTGGTTGCGCCACTGGGATTAAAGCTGGACAACTGGTCACAGGTTATTCAATGGGCTCCACGAATCCACCACCGGGTATCTGTGACCAAAGACATGCCTTTTTTGAATAAAACAGAGATGACTGAAGAGGAACGCCAGAAAATTACCGACTGGTATCATGAGGCCATCAGGAAATAGCCACCCGGTCAGCATGTTGTAAATTTACGTAAATATACTGTACATCGCCACACTGATCCTTACACTGTTAGCCTGCGTAAATGCTAATTTGATAAGGATGAGTTTGGATGACATCGAAGCTGGTTTTCAGTGTGGTTATAGCTGCGGCTTTTTTCTTCAACGCAATGGTCAGCGCGCAATCCGGTAATGGACCTGAACGGGCAGCGAACATCATTGCCCAACCACTGCAATTTCAACCTCTCAAATCAGCAATAGACACCATTGGTACGGCGGAGGCTCAACGCTCGGTCAGTATCTACCCTGCCACATCCGACATTGTCACTGAGGTATTATTTCAGCCTGGTGACTTTGTACAGTCCGGTCAGGTATTAATAAAACTCGATGATCGACGGCAGGTAATCGCAGTTGAGCGCGCCAAAATAGAACTCGCTGACAGAGAGCGTACACTTACCCGACTGAAAGAAAGCAAAACCCGGGGCGCTGCCACACAAAGCGATGTCGATGATGCCATCACAGAACGTGATTTGGCAAAAGTTCAGTTACAGTCAGCTGCAGCGGATCTTGAAGACAGAACGGTAAACGCACCATTTTCCGGCTACCTTGGTTTGACCGATGTGGAACCAGGTGATCGGATCAATACCAATACCTTAATCACCACCATCGATGATCGTTCCAACCTCTATATCAATTTTTCTGCGCCTGAATCCGCGCTGACAATTCTTAACAATGAGGCGATTGTGACGCTATCGCCCTGGAATAATCGCGGTAATGAAATAACGGCTGAGATAGCGCAAATTGATTCACGCATCAATATCCAGGACCGGACACTCAAAGTGCGGGCGATTCTGGATAACCAACATGATGTTTATCGTCCGGGATTGAGTTTCAAAGTCACCTTGCAGCTTGATGGTGAACCCTATCCTGTGATCCCGGAAGCCGCACTTTCCTGGGGAGCAACCGGTGCCTACGTGTGGATAGTTCGGGAAGGAAAAGCAAACCGCGAACGGGTTAATATTGTGCAACGCCTGCGTGGCAATATACTGGTCGAAGGCCAACTACAACGTGGCGAATCGCTGGTTATTGAAGGAATTCAGCAACTCAGAGAAGGTCAGGCGGTGCAGGCTTTTAGCAATACCGGCAAGAAACAACTAACCAGTGTGGAGCCCGGCTAATGTCTGAGTTACATACCAGTCACAAAGAAGATCTCCCGTCTTTATCAATTCGACGTCCGGTACTGATCATAGTACTGAATCTGTTGATCATTATTGCCGGTTTGTCGGCCATTCTGGGTCTGGAAGTGCGGGAATTGCCCGATGTAGACCGCCCGGTAGTGTCAATTCGCGCCTCCTACCCCGGGGGTGCCCCCGAAACCGTGGACACCGAAGTTACCAGTCGGCTGGAAGGCGCTGCTGCCAGAGTCAGTGGTGTAAAAAGTATCAGAGCGCAAAGTGAAGAAGGCTTTGCCAGGGTTGTCATAGAATTCAGACCCGGTATCAATATAGAAGATGCCGCCAACGAAACGCGGGAAGCTATCAGTCAGGTGCAACGGCAACTGCCTGATGAAGTTGAGCGACTTGCCATCGTGAAAGCCGATAATGATGCCGGCGCCGTGGTAAGCCTGACGCTGTCCAGCGATAGTATTGAAATGGAATCGCTCACCGAGATGGTGGAAACGGATATTGCACCGCTGTTTTTGTCTATACCAGGGGTGGCGGATATTCGCATCAATGGTGAACGGGAAAAGGTGCTAAGAGTCACTGTCGATCCTATTCGCCTGGCCAGTTTTGCCCTGTCTTTTTCCGACGTCGCCAGTGCCCTGCGTACAGCGCCATTTGACGTCCCGGCAGGCAGCCTGCGTTCTACAGATCAGCAGGTTATTGTGCGAGCTGATGCCACCTCTATAACCGCCAGCGAAGTAGAAAACATCCTGATATCAGGGAATACCCGGGTTGGGGACGTTGCCAATGTGTACTTTGGTCCTGCCGACGCAAACAGTTTTGTACGCCTCAACGGCAAGCCCGTCATCGGGTTAGAAATATTGCGCCAGGCTGGCGCTAACACCATCGAGATATCTGATCAAACTCAGGCGATGGTTGAAGAATTACGACACCGATTTCCGGCCTTAGAAATACACATCACCGATGATGACGCCCAGTTTATTCGCGGTTCCATTGAGGAGGTGTTAACCTCTCTTTCCTTCACTATTGCCTTAGTAGTTTTTACCCTCTGGCTGTTTTTGGGTTCTTTCAGAGCCACAATCATCCCTGCGCTTTCTATTCCGGTATCACTTATCGGGTCACTTGCAGTTATGTGGATGCTGGGCTTCTCCATCAACATACTTACCTTACTTGCCTTAGTGCTGGCAACGGGTCTGATTGTAGATGACGCCATTGTAGTATCGGAAAACATTCAGCGCAGAAAATCACTGGGGTTGGCCAGCAAGGCAGCGGCAGTTATAGGTAGCCGGGAAGTGTTTTTCGCCGTGGTCGCCACCACCGCAGTGTTAGTGGCCGTATTTGTGCCTATCGCCTTCTTACCTTCCACAGCGGGGCGACTGTTCAGAGAATTCGGCGGTGTGTTGTCAGCTTCGGTGATCATTTCCTCGTTTGTTGCGCTAACGCTGGTGCCAGCCTTTAAGGCCAAAATACCCACAGGCAACAATAAGACCATGTTCTCCGGTTTTGGCAATGCCTGTTTAACAGGCTATAAAACCGCATTGGGCTGGTGCTTAACCCGCGGTTTTGTGGTGTTGTTATTGAGTGTTGTGGCAGCCGGGGGCGCTGTCGCCATCTATGACTCAGTGAAAAAAGAACTGCTTCCACCCGAAGACCGGGGCAATGTCCGTATTTTCGCCCGGGGACCTGATGGTGTGGGTATCGCGTTTATGGACCGACAAGCTGAAAAGATGGAAGACACTTTGCTGCCTTATATGCAAGATGGCAACATCGAAACCATCAAGACGGTGGTCGGTCAGTGGGACCCCAATATTGTCTACATTACGGTCAATCTCAAAGACTGGGAGCAGCGCAGTAAATCACAGCAAGATATCATCGCCGAAATAAGACCTGAATTGAACAAGATTCCAGGCGCACCGGGGCGAGCATTTGGTCCCAACTCTCTAAACCTTAGGGGACAGGGAGGCGGTTTAGAATTTGCGATCACCGGCAATGATTATGACGAAATATACGATGTCGCACAGGATTTCAGTAAAGCATTGGAAAACCGTTTTCCACAAATGGGGCGGGCCGAAATATCCTATCAACCTACTCAACCACAAATGCGGGTGCATATCGATCGTCGTAGAGCAGAAGAGTTGGGGGTGCCCTTTTCTGATATTACCAACACGCTCAGATCTGCCATTGGTGGCTACGATCTGGGTGATCTCAATGTCGGTGATCAGGCTATTCCGATTATGTTGCAGTCCACCTATAAGGACATTGCAGATCCAGCCGATTTAACAAACCTGTATGTGGGCTCAGGTAATGGCAGTTTGGTACCACTTTCCAGTATTGCCTACATCACTGAAGAAGGCGTTGCCGCAGAGTTAGAGCGTCATGCCCAGCGACGGGCCATTGAAGTAGATGTGGACTTGCCTGACAGTATTTCCATGGAAGAAGCCGTTACCGGCCTGCGAGAACTAGCACAAGATGTGTTACCGGATGGCTTTGGCCTGGTGTTTTTGGGCGAAGCACTGACCTTCAGAGAAACCGATCAACAGGTTAACATCACCTACCTGGTAGCCTTTATCATAGTACTTCTGGTTTTAGCCGCGCAGTTCGAAAGCTTTAACAGTGCGCTGGTTGTCATGATCACTGTGCCTTTCGGTATCGCAGCGGCTATTTACGCTGTATTTTTAACCGGCACTTCCATCAATGTCTATTCCCAGATTGGTCTGGTGATGCTGATTGGCCTGTTGGCAAAAAACTCCATCCTGCTGGTGGAGTTCGCTGATCAACTCAGAGACCAGGGACATTCAGTAAAAGACGCGATATTAAAAGCCGGTGAAGTGCGTCTGCGCCCAATTATGATGACCTTAATGTCTACGATTCTGGGAGGTATCCCCTTAATCGTCTCCAGTGGCGCCGGTGCAGAGGCCCGAAACGCTATTGGCTGGGTAGTGTTTGGCGGACTGGGTTTAGCGGTGGTATTTACCCTGTTTCTCACACCTGTTTTATATTTTTGGCTTGCCCGATTCGTTAAACCCCGCAAAGACAACGCTAAACAACTGGAAACAGAGCTGCAATCCGCCGGAGAAAAACTGCAACAGCACAACCAATAGGTCCCTTACAGTTTAAAGCCTTAAAAGACAATGAAAAAAGAAAATGAACTCAGCAAGCGTACATTGGCAGTTAGCTTGCTGCTGGTAGTAGCCATTGTGGCAGCGGGCACAGCGATAGCTCATTTGTCCTGTATATATTTAGGGCCTCAGTGCTTTGAGGCCCAGTATGCTCCGATGGAAATCGTCGAATCTGCCCGACAAGGAACACTGCTGGCTCCGCTTGGCACCATTTTTGTTTCCGCACTATTTTTAGCAGTTACAGCGTATGCACTGTCAGCCGCGGGGTTTATTCGCGTGCTTCCGCTGTTAAAAGCCGCGATAATCACAATTTCCTCGCTATGTGTTATCAGAGGCATCTTGCCAATACAGTTAAAAATACGCCATCCAGAATTGGTAGATCTGAGTAACTTATTGATTGGACTCACCTGGCTGCTTTGCGGTATTTTCTTATACCTTGGCTATCGGATGATGAATCACAAAAAATAAAATCATGAATAAGCTTTACGTCTCACTATTTTTTATCATTGCTGTTATATATACGCTCAGCAGCCCTCTGGCACCCTACCCCCTGAGTCCTCTGGTAAAGGTATTCCCAATCGTTGTTTTAGCCTTAGTGGCTTACCAGCAGCTCCCTGCGGGGCATCGTACTTATCCCTTGTTGGCATTGACATTTAGCGGTTTAGGCGATGTATTACTGGCAATGCAGTTTGAACAAAACTTTATGGCAGGCTTAAGCGCTTTTCTGATCGCCCATATTTTTTATATCGTTAGCTTTGCACGTTTTGTCAGCGAAAAACAGTTACACCCGGCCAGGTATCGTCACCTGGGTGCTATCGCGGTGCTGATCTACTCCTGGTTTATGGCCCAGTGGGTGATGCCGGAGGAAGTTGTTTTGAGATATGCGGTTATTGTGTACGTTGGCGTTATCAGTTTTATGTGTATCAGCGCAATCTTTTCGGCACAAACGTCCCATCGTCTTCATTTGTACGGCGCCCTGATTTTTGCCGTCTCAGATAGCCTGATAGCCTGGAATGCCTTTCGGCACCCCATCCCTTTCGCAACGGTTTGGATCATGGCCAGTTATTATCTGGCTCAATACCTGATCATCGTTGGAATAATACGTCTTACGGCATACGCTCGCCACGAGATGTAACGTAAAGCTGATACCACTGCTCACGGCTTAATTGCACCTTAGTGGCTTGTGCACAGGCCTGGATGCGTTGTGGGTTTGTCGTACCTATGATTGGCTGAATATTTGCCGGATGACGCATTAACCAGGCAAGCACGATAGCTTCTTTAGATACGTTAAATTCTGCCGCCATCATAGCCACCAGGTTCGCGGTAGCAATCACATTTTCAGGCTGACCATCGAGATTGCGCCCCGAAAACAATCCTTGTGCAAGACATCCCCAGGCCTGTATTTGCACATTATTGCTGCGGCAATACTCAACAATACCCGGTGAAAAGTGATTTGTTGTACCGGATGGCATACCCGCGTTTACACTTTCATTTAACCAGTCCAGATTGCGCAGACTCATTTCTAACTGATTGGCGACCAGGGGTTGTTGCAAACCAGATTGCAAATATGCCATTTGATAATCATGCATATTAGAAACGCCGAAGTGCTTAACTTTGCCCTGTTCGATAAGCTGATTGAACGCTTCTGCAACATCATCCAACTCCATCAGAGGATCTGGGCGATGTAGTAGTAATATATCCAGTTGCTCGATATTTAATCGCGCTAAAATGCCCTCCACTGACTGTGTTATCCAGGATTTTGAAAAGTCATAGCGCGCCGGGCCTTTGTCGTCATCAAATTTAATGCCACACTTACTTTGGATCACGAATTGTTCACGCAATTCCGGACGCTGTTTAAGCACTTCGCCAAACACCGCTTCGGCTTTGCCCAATGTATAAATATCAGCGTGATCGATAAAATTGATGTTGCCTTCCAGTGCGGCATCTAAAGCTTGGTGCAATTCCGTAATATGTGCAGGTGTAAACGGCTCTGCACTCCAGTCACCGCCAAATCCCATACAACCTAGCCCAATCGAACTCACCGATGGAAAATAATTTGATAACGGAATAGATTTCATCATTTCTTTGCTCCTCATTTATACCGGGAAACCCCAAAGACCAATATTGTCAAAATGGACACGTTTGGGTTGTTGAAGTAAAAATAATACTGACTGCGCCAGATCTTCCGGTTGTAACCAACCAGACTTTTGGTTGTCTTCCGAGTTTGCCGCCGGCACCTGCACCAACCCGGGACACAAGCTGTGGACCTTGATGCCAAACTCTCTGACTTCTTCCTGCAGAGCCAGGCCCAACCCCAATACACCAAATTTTGCCGCACAATAAGGGCCAGCTTCTGCGTAACCATTTTTTGCAGCCTGAGAAGCGATATTGATAATAAATCCACTTTTCTGCGCCTGCATCGTGGGTAACACTGCCTGACTCAGCAAAAAAGTCCCTTTGGTACAGGTTTCCATGACTAAATCCCAGTTTTCTTCCGGACAATCAATAATTTTATCCGTAACACCCAGGCCCGAATTATTAATTAAAATGTCTACTGTACCAAATGACTGTAACGTTTTAGAAACCAGCCCCTGAATATCCGCTTTTATTCGTACGTCGGCAGCCACTGGTAAACACCTGGCCTCATATATGGCATTAAATTTATCCGCAGTTTCTGACAGCAGTGCCTGACGGCGAGAGCTAATAACTACATTAACGCCGGCTTTAAGCAGCGCTTCAGTGATAGCAAGACCAATACCTGAGGCCCCACCCGTGACAATAGCCACTTTGTTTGCGAGTGTGTTCATTTAAATTCCTATGGAGATTTGAAAACTAAGCCCAGCTTACATTAAACGCGTAAATGTACTGTCCAATATGGGAAGGTGCCATCAACAAGGTATTGGAGACAACCGCCTTAAACACATTAAAGTTACCGTATAACTGGCGCATACCGGAGAATTTAGGGGTGAAAAAAGACAAGGGAATATAGACCATGGTAACAACAAAATAACCTTGCCACAGAGACTGACTAAAGTAGCGCTCGTTAAAGGCCAAACCGAACAAGCCGATAAGGCCAAACAGCACCACGATGACATCAATGACATCCTGAACCTTATAGCCTTTGGTATTTTGCTGCCATGTCCCATTAGACAGATCAAACAGGCGTCCAATGACAGAAACCACAACCAATATTGAGGTATACCAGAAAACGATTGTCCAACTCATTTTTGATTCTTTTTAAGCCATTCGTTTAACAGTTTAATTTGACCACATTTATATGCTGCATAGGTGATTCTCAGAGAATTACTTAAAATTTCGCTGTCAGTCCACCCAGTCTTGTCTCGCAACTCGGCGTAACAATCAACCGCTTCAGGATTTACGTAGCCTCTTAACATTTTTTTGCCTTCAGCTTTTTGCTTTTCTCTGAACCGCTTTTGTTTATCTGCGTTTGCTTTCAGACGATTTTTAACGTTGCTCATGTCTATGAAAAGTCATCCCTTTTATGCAACTATACCCTTTCCCACGACGAATGAAAGTTTCACAGAAAATTTGCACAATTAATACCCTGTGTCATCCTCCAAACCATAAAAATACTGGCGAAAAAGACTAATCAGACTTGTTTAGCGCACAAGTGTTCGCTAAATTAGCCGCAAATTTTTAAACAGTGAAGTGCAAAAATGTCAGAAAGAAAGAATCAGTTTGATAAAGAAGACCTACTTAGTTGTAGTCGCGGCGAACTCTTTGGACCAGGAAACAGCCAGTTGCCTGCGCCCAATATGTTGATGATGGATCGCATTGTAGAAATTAGCGAAGATGGCGGAGACAACGGCAAAGGTTACATCCATGCTGAATTGGATATCACACCTGATCTGTGGTTCTTTGATTGTCATTTTCCGGGCGATCCTGTCATGCCCGGTTGCCTGGGTTTGGATGCAATGTGGCAACTAGTTGGATTCTTTCTGGGTTGGAGTGGCGGCCCCGGCAAAGGCCGTGCACTGGGTGTGGGCGAAGTGAAATTTACCGGCCAGATCTTGCCTACAGCTAAAAAAGTCACCTACAAAATTACCATGAAGCGCGTCATCAAGCGCAAACTGTTTATGGGCATTGGTGATGGAGTAGTAGAAGTAGACGGCCGTCCAATCTATGAAGCAAAAGATCTGAAAGTGGGTCTGTTTCAGGATACCAGCAACTTTTAATTTAGTGCCAGATATACAAAAGCCCCTCTACCGGGGCTTTTGTTCTCTCTAAAATACTGAAGATTGTGTTTTTATTTTACAAGACCTAAGCTTCGATCTTCCATTGCAGCTCTCCAACCACCAAGCCACTGAGAACGCGCCTCTACAGCCTGGAATGGACAGTTGTCTTTAGCCCTACCAGAAATACCAGCTTGATACCCTTTTGCGTGGGCCCGAGATAATTTATCGCGCTTTTGTCTTTTCATTTTCACCTCTTTATCAATTGCTGTTTGTAGGCTTTATGCCCACCCCTATGAAATAGAGGATCCTGACCTTGTGTTCAAGGTTTAATTTTTACACTGACTACTTGACAACACATAAGTAAATGAAATCCATACAGCTTTTTCTTTACAACATTTTTTCATAAAAATTACATTTTTAATTACATGCAATTAGCGGTTAATTTTTATGATTAAAAACGCATAAAAAAGCCGCGAATCGCGGCTTCAGACAAAGTAAAAACAACTGGTTTATTAGCGTTTAAATCTTCTCATCAGTAATACAAGGGGTAACAGCAACAAGCCCCATCCCGTTGAGCCACCCTGACGATCAGGCGCGCTGGTATCGTCATCATCGTCATCGCAGGAATCAATTTCGCCACCGGGAATCGGATTTAAACGTACAGTGATAAAGGTATCAACCAGGTTTTCAGAACCATCATCAGCTAATGCCAGATTACCCTGAACATCAGTTTCAGCCCGTCTGACTCTGGCCAGCGCAGCAATTTGCCCACTGTCATTGATGCTATGCGCCTGAATAATCGTATAAGGTGAATCACAACTCAATAAATCATTGAGGTTCTGAAAGGTGCTGTCGTTCACATCATAGACAAACGCTTCTCTGCGTCGCGTGCTACTTAGGGTGGTTTCTACCTCGCCCTCGCCCACAACCTGACCATTATTGTTGATTCCCCGGGCGACACTGGAAGAACCAGGGAAAAAGTCATCGGGGAAGCTAATCTCATTAGAATCCGTGTTGTACACGAAAAACTTACTGCGATCGATACCGTTAATACGTTTTACCGCATATCCCGTCACAAGATTACTGTCATTGATGTCTGTCGCAATACTGCTTCGGTATTCATTTCTGTCTGTGATGCTGATGATTTCGTCACCGGAAAATACCGCGGCATACTGGCTCATAAAATCCGTATTGTCTTCAAAGAAATTGGTGGTTCGGCCTACGGCCACACCATTTTCGTTTATTGCAAGTGCCTCACTGGAAAACAAACGGTCATCGTCTTCTTCAGGCTCAAAAGGCACTTCATAAGTCATGGTATCAGTGACATTGCCATCAGTGTCTAACTGCCAGATTACGGCTCTGCGGTGGTGTGTACTGAACAACGTCGCATGTAAATTTTGTAAGCAGGTTTCCAATGGCTGGTCACCACGGTCCTCTTCATCATTACAGGTTTCTACCGCTTCAGTGATGGCTTCTCTGGGATTAAAGATTTCTAATCCCGCCACCATCAGGCTGTTGTTAACATCACGGGCTTCAGTGTATCCGCCCACCAAATCAGAATCGGAAACCAGACCGACAGTATTACCATTGAGGTCGACAAAACCTCGGGTAGTATGTCCACGTACCAGATAGGTTATTTCCTCATCATCTTCATTGACGTACTCAACTTTTACCGGGTTTCCTTCAGAGTTACCCACGATAACACCACTGTCGTTAATCCCCTTAACGCGGGTATCAACACTCTTTGTGTAGCCTGAGTAGTCAGCGTCTTCAACATCAAACCCGGGAATATAGGACACTGCCCCGGTGTCTGACACATAGCTAAGCCAGGGAACCAGTCGTTGCACGGTTCTCACACCCTGACCGGCGCGAATAACACTCAAAATAGTCTGATAATCTTCGAGATTAAAGTTGCCATTTTGAGCCGCTTCAATGTCGGTTAAATTATCCTGTAAGGTCTCACTTTCAAAATCTATCAGCGACAAATCAATGGGAATATTGTATTCCGCTAACGGGAACTGTGAACTGTAAGTAAGTGACATAACGATGTCACCTGACTCGTTCATATCCACCGGGAAGGCATTTTTTGACACCGCATGAGTATCAATTTCTGTAACCTGGTACAGTGCACCATGTGAAGCCTGAGAAAATACCGCCATTGAAACCAAGGCAACCCTGGCAAATTTAAAATATTTCATTAACTCGTTGATTCCTGTTTCATACTTTCAAGCTCATCCCAACGAGAATAAGCCTGTTCCAATTGTTGTTCTGTTTCTGCCAGCAAGGTCAGCGTGGCTGAGACCTTATCCTGATCCTGGCTGTAAAATTCAGGAGCACTTATTTGTTCCTGAATTTCCTGAGTTTTATTTTCAAGATGTTCCACTTTTTCCGGTAACTCATCCAACTCCAGCTGTAATTTGTAACTGAGCTTTTTCGCCTTTGTATTACCTGAAACGCTCTTTCGACTCTCCTGCGGGGCAGAAGTTTCAATCTTTACATTGGCTTTTTTGTCTTTTTGTTGCTGTGCATACCAGCGATGAATTTCCTGATAGCCGCCAACAAACTGTTGAATGATACCTTGCCCTTCAAAGAAGCAGCTCGAAGTGACTACATTATCCACAAATTCGCGGTCATGGCTAACCAGAATCAAGGTTCCCTGGTAATTTGCCAGGGTTTCTTCCAGTAATTCCAGCGTTTCTACATCCAGGTCGTTGGTGGGTTCATCGAGAATTAACAAATTACCGGGACGTGACAAGATCTTGGCTAACAATAAACGGTTTTTTTCTCCACCTGACAAAGAAGATACCGGGGATTGTACCCGTTCAGGTGAAAACAAAAAGTCTTGCAAATAACTAATTACATGACGCCCGCGACCATTTATGTCTATTTCTCGTTTGCCATCTGCAACCACATCGATCACCGCTTTGTCAGGGTCCAGTTGCTCGCGGTGTTGATCAAAATAGGCGATTTCTAAATTGGTGCCTTGCTTGACTGTACCGGCATCAGGGGTAATCTGCCCCAGCAATAATTTGATCAGGGTACTTTTTCCGCACCCATTAGGGCCCACCAGAGCTAACTTATCACCTCGCATTACCTGTAAATCCAGGTTTTTTACCAGTGGCTGTCCATCTATGGCATAGGTAAGCCCTTTGGCCTCGAATACCCGTTTGCCAGATTTCTGACCGTCACTTAACTGGATAGTGGCATTACCTTGCACTTTGCGTCGCTGAGCATATTCGTCGCGCATTGCTTTCAGGGCCCTCACCCGACCTTCATTTCTGGTTCGGCGAGCCTTAATTCCCTGACGTATCCAGGTTTCTTCCTGACTTAATCTTTTGTCGAACAGCGCATCCTGAGTGGCCTGCACTTCCAGATCCTCTGCTTTTTTAATCAGGTATTTTGCGTAATCTCCCGGGTACTCGGTCAACACACCCCGGTCTAAATCAACAATTTTATTCGCCACACGACGGATAAACGCCCTGTCGTGGCTGACAAAAACCATGGCCCCCTGGTATTCCATCAATTGATTTTCTAACCAATTGATCATCTCAATATCCAGGTGGTTGGTGGGTTCATCTAATAATAAAATATCCGGCTTACGCACCAGCGCTTTAGCCAGCGCGGCCTTTCTGCGCCAGCCACCAGACAATGATTCCAGTGTGACATCAGCATCAAGCTGTAACAGAGAAATCACCTGCTCAATGCGCTGCTCTAATTGCCAGCCCTGACGGGCATCCAGTTGCTTTTGCAAGGTATCCAGCGTCGCCAGGTTTTGATCTGACGGATCTTCAGCCACAAGCGTTACCACTTCGTGATACTGCTTGAGCAATATACCGATTTCCTGCAGTCCTTCTGCGATGTAGTCAAACACCGTGATATTAGCCAATGCCGGCGGGTCCTGCGGCAGTACAGCAATCACCGTTTCACTGTTCACTATGCGCTGGCCATCATCCAGTGCCTGTTGCCCGGCAATCAGTTTCAGTAACGTGGATTTCCCCGTGCCATTGCGTCCGACTAAACACATTCTTTCACCGGGGTTTAATGTCAGATTGCCTTTTTCAACTAAGGGTTTGTGACCAAAAGCAATACAGGCGTCTTTTAGTTGTAACAACATTATCTTAAGAACTCCTGTAACTGCCCCTCATCAAACGGCCAACCTAATTCAGCCCCTGACTCATCGTTTCTTAACACCGGTATTCTGGCGCCGTATTGATGAAAATACTGGCGCTCGGCTTTAACGTTAATTTCAGAAAGCGTAATGCTGTCTGCTAACAACGTGGACAACATACTTTTGGCGATGTCACACAAATGGCAATCAGTGCCTGAGAACAAAGTTAATTTATGCATACAAATGTGGATTATTTACCCTGTAAAAGAAAACAATGATGAATTTTACTATTGCGTTTAAAATCCTCGGGAATAGTATCTGCTGTGATGTTTTTCACCGTCAGATTGAGTTTTTCCGTCACGTCGCCAGACAATTTAAAATTGCGTAAATTATTGGAAAACACAATAACGCCATCGGTGGCTAAAGACTTGCTCGCATCCCTTAACAGTTCGACGTGATCTCGCTGTACATCCCAGGTGTTTTCCATGCTTTTGGAATTAGAAAAAGAAGGTGGATCGATAAATATCAAATCATATTGATAGCGGTTTTGTTTTAACCAACTGGTGACATCGGCTTTGACAAAGTCAAAATCTCCCTGCAACTTATTTAGAGCAAAATTCTGTTTTGCCCAATCAAGGTAAGTATTAGACATATCTACCGTGGTAACCGACTTAGCACCTCCTAATGCCGCATAGACCGACACAGAACCGGTATAGGAAAACAGATTTAACACCCGCTTGCCTTTACTCATATTGCGGATCATGCTCCGGGTATCTCTATGATCCAGAAATAATCCGGTATCCAGGTAATCAAACAGATTAACTAAGAACTTAGCGCCATTTTCCTGAACTTCCATCATCTTATTTTGACGGGAGACTTTTTCGTATTGATTTTTGCCCTTTTTAACTTCGCGCACTTTTAACGCAACATTTTGCGGCTCAATGTCCAGGACTTTAGGCGCCACCAATAACACTTCTTGCAGGCGGGCACGGCTTTTTTGCTGCGGAATGTTTTTCGGCGCAGCATACTCCTGGATCACCAATGCATCCTTGTACCGGTCAATTGCCACATTGTACTCTGGCAAATCCGCATCATAAATGCGATAGCATTCGGTGTTTTGTTTTTTCAACCAACGTCGCGTTTTATCCCAGTTCTTCCGTAACCTGTTGGCAAAATCACCTTCCAGTTTTGCTTCGTGTTTCAGTTCAGCCAGATTTCTGTCAGCCATGTGAAACAGCACTAACTCACAATCCAGATTGGCGTTTTTAAATTTATAACTGCGGGAAGAAGCCAGTTTGAGTTGTTTAAGCAGTTCGCGGTTTGAGGTTAACAAGGCTAAGTGCCACTGCGCATAATGCTCCTTTAACCAGCTACCCCATTGCTGGAAAATCGGCAATAAACGGTTGAAGTCGCTTAAACGTTCACCGTAGGGTGGGTTGCTCACCAGATAGCCCGGTACTTCAGTTGCCGGCGCATATTCTGTAGCATCTTTGTGGGTAAACTGAATCATATCAGCCACGCCTGCGACTCTGGCATTCTGCTTCGCAATATTAATGAGTTTATGGCTTATTTCACCGGCAAAGATATTGCCAACGGCTTGTTTCTGCCTTTTCTCAGCAGACCCCAAAATAACTTGCCATACACTTTCACTGTGCCCTGCCCAATGACTAAAGCCCCATTGTTTGCGTTGCAGCCCTGGGGCAATTTTAGCCTTGTACAGGGCCGCCTCAATCACCACAGTACCTGAACCACACATGGGGTCACATAAAGGCTTGTCAGTATTCTCTGTCCAGCCACTGCGCATTAACATGGCAAAAGCCAGGTTTTCCCGAATGGGTGCCGGGCCAGTTTCCTGCCGGTAATTGCGTTGATGCAGGCTGCCACCGGACATATCCAGATAGATAGCGGCTTTATCACTGTGAATTCTACCCTGAATGCGAATATCCGGATTGCTTTTGTCTACGTTTGGCCTGGTTGAGTGGTTTTCAGAGAATTTATCCACCACCGCATCTTTTATTTTCAGAGCGCCAAACTGGGTATTGCGTATTTCTTTGTTAGTGCCGAAAAAATCTACAGCAAAGGTGTTTTTCAGGTCAAACTGGCCAGGCCAGTTGACTTCGCAAGCCAACTGATACAGGTCATCCCCTGTCTCTATTCTGCCCGAGGTTAATTCCAGTAAGACGCGGTTAGCTAACCGTGACCACAGGCAAATAGAATAAATGGCTTCAAGCTCAGCGCTGGTAATGACCTGCCCGGGCTTTTGCTGACACTCCAACTCTGGCAGTAACTCTTTTATTTCTGCCGCCAGTAACTCTTCCAGACCCAATGCTGTTGTGATAAGAATTTTATACATATTCATCTGTTCCCGCGTTTTCAAGGCTATCCCCGGTAAACGCAAATAATCTGTCAACACCCACCTTTA
This sequence comes from Planctobacterium sp. R6, assembly GCF_055755215.1. Classification (NCBI taxonomy): domain Bacteria; kingdom Pseudomonadati; phylum Pseudomonadota; class Gammaproteobacteria; order Alteromonadales; family Alteromonadaceae; genus Planctobacterium; species Planctobacterium sp. R6. The sequence goes on along the minus strand of NZ_JBVTQY010000017.1, from coordinate 26,273 downwards.
TCAGAGAAAAAGCGGCTAATTGTTTGGTTTCATTAATCTGAAATGGTTGCAACAACATGGCCAACACATAATGCCCTTCCGGGTTTAACAGCAATATATCAGCGCCATCGAACCGGGAGGTGACTGAAGCCAGACCGGGTATGGTGACAGACATTGAGTTTGCGTCCACATTTTCTTCGTACAGCCAGTTTTTTGCGGCAATTTCCTTGTGAAAGACAAGGGCAGCAGTGGCGTTGATCACAACCTGAAAGGCCAATTCAGGCCATTGATTTAACACCGAGATTTCGATGTACTCCACCAGTTCATTGTAAATTTCGGTATCAGTTACCGAAAAGGCGACACTGCTCAGGTTTTTATCTCGCAACTGTTTAGCGGCAATGCCGGTAACCACCTTGTGCCCGGTATCAAGGTTGAGCGTCAGGCACTTAAACTCAGGATCCAGCTCCCATTGCCAATGAGGAGAAGGTAGCAAAAAACTCAATGAGCCACCTGAATACCGGACACGATATCTGTGATCAGTTGTGGCCCCTGGTAAATAAAGGATGAATAAACCTGTAGGACTTGTGCGCCAGCATCTAATCTGTCTTGGGCGCTCTGAGCCGAATCGATCCCTCCAACCCCCATGATTGGGATTTCACCGGCTAAGGCGTTCGCCAGTAAACGGGTAACTTCAAGGCTTTTTTGAGTTAGCGGTCCACCGCTTAATCCCCCGGCTTCTTTTGCCCAACGCAATCCTTCCACACCGTCACGGGAAATAGTGGTATTGGTGGCAATGACCCCCTCCACCTGCGACTTTTTCAGTGAATCGGCAATGCCTTCAATTTCTTCCGCACTCAGATCCGGTGCTATTTTCACCAAAACCGGGACATGTTTACCATGCTTGTCAGCTAAAACCTGTTGCTCCTGCTTAATACCACTTAACAAGGCTTCCAGCGCTTCGCCATATTGCAGATTGCGTAAGCCCGGTGTATTAGGAGAAGAAATATTGATCGTGATATAACTGGCATGTTCGTAAACCTTACGCATGCAAATCAGATAATCATCCAACGCGTTTTCTTCTGGTGTGACTTTGTTTTTACCAATATTGATACCCAGCACACCGCGATATTGCGACCGTTTTACCTGTTCAACCAGGTAATCCACCCCTTTGTTATTGAAACCCATACGATTGACGATGGCCTGGGCATCTTTAAGCCTGAATAACCGGGGTTTATCATTACCGGCCTGAGGCAATGGGGTCACGGTTCCAACTTCAATAAAGCCAAAACCCATAGCAGCAAAGGCGTCGATACATTCGCCATTTTTATCCAGGCCAGCAGCAAGTCCTACCGGATTAGGCAACGTCATACCCAGAAACTGAGTTGGTTTAGCGTCTACGTCTTGTTTGTACAAGTTCTCTAAAGGTGTGTTTTGCGCACGCTTTAAAAAATTAAGCGTTAAGTCGTGACTGACTTCAGCATCCAGATTAAACAGCAACTTTTGTGCTAACCAATACATTCAGTATCCCTTAATAAAATAAAAAGCCCGGTTAATACCGGGCCTTCGTTCAAACATTCAAATTTAGTACTATTACTAATCGCAATTCAAACTCAATAAGCCCAACTCTCGTAAAGCAACTGAGAACTTAGCGAACTCATGAGTTGTGCTGGTTTTAAACTCGGCCATCATATGATACCAGCGTTCCAGCAAGAATTGATGCTCTTTAATCCATTTATCTAAAATTTCCCTGGCATCGCTGCTTTCCGGTGCATGTTTAAGAATGCCAACCGTTAGTAAGCGTTGTTGCCAGTCTAACTCTTCGCGATAAGAGGAACGCGCCAGTGCTTGCCAGTGATTTGAAACCGCCTGTTTATTGATCTGATCCAGGAACCAATGTAATTCCAACTCAGAACCCAGCATGTAATACAAGCTGGCAATCAGCGAAGTATCGCGATCCTGCTCCGCGACGATTTGCGCCAGATCCAGACATGAGAACAGATTACTCATACTGGCAATTCGGGTCGCTATTTCATTGGGAACCCCAAGCTTCACGAAATTGTCAATATTGAGCTGTAATTGCTTGTATTCAGCCGGAACTAAATAAGCTTCAAGATTTTCACTGATGTTGTCGAACGTGTCGGCATAACTGTCGATACAGGCTTGTAATTCCTGACCTTTTTTACCGTGACGCATATACCAGCGAGAACCGCGACGCAACGTGCGACGTATGCTGTCAAACATTTGCAATTGCACTTCAGCAGAGACCTTGTTGTCCAAATCTTCGACACTGCCCCACAGCGCTTCAATCTTGAACACACCTTTGATCACGGCATAAGCATTGGCAATTTCATGCACTGCTGCGCCGGTTTCTTCACGCATACGGAACAGGAAGTTCAGTCCCATGTCATTAACCATGTTATTGGCCAATTTCGTAGCGATGATTTCTGCCCGCAATGGATGCTCTTCCATTTTGGCGGCAAATTTGTCTTGCAGCACTTTCGGGAATGCACTAAGCAGCAGTTTTGCGTGATAAGGATTATCCGTAATTTCAGGAATATTGAGCTGTTCTTTAAGTACCATTTTGCCATAGGAAATCAGTACCGAAAGCTCCGGACGCGTAAACCCTTTACCACGGGTCAGACGTTCGGATAAATCATCGTCAGAAGGGATAAATTCCAACTCGCGGTTAAGCACCCCGTCTCGCTCCAGGCCATGTACAAAGCGCAACTGCTCTTTCAGGGAGCCGACGCCGGTTTGATGGGTAATCGACATGCTTAATGTCTGACGATAACAATCCTGAATCACCAGGTCTGCGACGTCGTCGGTCATGTCATATAACAACTGATTACGTTGTTTGACTGTCAGATCACCGGCATTGACCACAGAGTTCAACAAAATTTTGATATTAACTTCATTGTCCGAGCAATCGACACCGCCCACATTATCAATAAAGTCGGTATTGACCCGTCCGCCAGTTGACGCATATTCAACCCGTCCTAACTGAGTCAGACCCAGATTACCACCTTCACCGACAATCCTGGCCTTAACCTGGCTACCGTTGACCCGTACATCGTCATTGGCTCTGTCGCCGCAATCTGCATGGCTTTCTTTAGAGCTTTTCACATAGGTGCCGATACCGCCGTTCCAGATAAGATCAACCGGCATCTTAAGTGCGGTATTGATCAACTGATTCGGTGTCATACTGGTGGCTTTGGTATCCAACCACTTTTGCATTTCCGGCGTTAACTGAATAGATTTCGCTGAGCGAGAGAACACGCCGCCGCCTTTAGAAATTAAAGACTTATCGTAATCATCCCAACCCAATTTTGGATTATCAAACAAACGCTTGCGCTCTACCCAGGTTTTAGCCGCATCCGGGTCCGGATCAAAGAAAATATTCAGGTGGTTAAAGGCACAAACCAGACGCGTGTGTTTAGACAACAACATGCCGTTGCCGAATACGTCACCAGCCATATCACCTACCGCTAAACAGGTAAAATCTGTGGTTTGACAATCAACTCCCATTTCCCGGAAATGGCGTTTAACCGACTCCCACGCGCCTCTTGCTGTAATGCCCATGCCTTTGTGGTCATAACCTACGCTACCACCAGAGGCAAATGCATCACCTAACCAAAACCCGTATTCTTCTGAAATACCATTGGCGATATCTGAGAAAGTAGCAGTACCTTTATCAGCGGCAACCACCAGGTATGGATCATCTTCGTCGTGGCGTACTACATTTTCCGGATGAACAATGCTGCCATCTACGATGTTATCGGTGATATCTAATAAGCTGCGGATAAAGATTCTGTAGCATTCCTGACCGGCTTTAAATATCGCATCGCGACCTTCAGATACCGGTAGTTTTTTACAAACGAACCCGCCTTTAGCGCCAACCGGAACAATAACGGTATTTTTTACCTGCTGGGCTTTTACCAATCCCAGCACTTCGGTTCTGAAGTCTTCCTGACGATCGGACCAGCGCAAGCCACCGCGAGCCACTTTGCCACCACGCAGGTGCACACCTTCAACCAGCGGTGAGTAAACAAAAATCTCAAACTTAGGTAACGGCAGGGGCATATCCGGAATCAGTTCCGGCAGGAACTTAAAGGAGATATACGGTTTTTCAAACCCTTCTTTATCCGTTTGATAAAAGTTAGTTCTCAGTGTGGCCATTATCATGTCCAGATAACGGCGAATAATACGGTCGTCATCCAGGTTTGCCACCTGATCTAATTTGTGTTTGATATCCTGCTGTAATGCCTCAATCTTGTCAGCATCTTGCTCTTTGCTCGGATCAAAACGCGCTTCGAACAAACTGATAATCAGTGTGGCAATATCTGGGTATCTGTCCAAAGTACGGGCAATATAGCTATTACTGAAAGAGCTGCCGGTTTGGCGCATATACTTGGCGTAGGCACGCAAAATGGTGACTTTGCGCCCCGTCAGCCCTGCTCCAAGAACCAATCGGTTAAAGGCATCATCTTCCAAATCATCATTCCAGACTTTGGAAAACGCGTCCTGGAACAAGGATTGCGCTTTCACCATATCCATTTTTGCACTGGTACTGTGTAACATGGAGAAATCCATGATCCAGTTAACATCGCCGTCGGCACTCTTCACTTCGTAAGGCGTTTCATCGATAACGCGCAGACCGAAGTTTTCCAATACCGGCAACACTGCAGATAGGTGAATAGGCTCTTTCTTATGGAAGAGTTTCAGACGAACAGCCTCACTGTCTCTGGACTCTTCCTGAGGTTTGTAGAACAGCATGTCCAGACGGTGACTATCATCCAGCAATTCCAGCTTTTCGATGTCTACTACCGTTGTGCCTGGCAGATTTTGTTCCATATAACTACGGGAAAAAGCGCTTTCATATTTTTGTTCTAACGCTTTGCCTTTCGTCTGGCCATAGCTGGCTCTGATTGCGGAGCCCAGTTTGTCATCCCACGATTTAGATAGTTCCACAATATTCTTCTCTATGTCCTTCACGTTAACTTCTACATTATTGTTCTCAACACGAACAATGTAATGGGTTCTGGCGTAAACCGATTCAGAGAAATAGGTTGTAAATTCGACTTCTTTGTCACTGCCAAGAGACTTCTTCAGCAACGCCTGGGTTTCTTTACGCAGTTGCGTGTTGTAGCGCTCTCTGGGAACAAATACCATGCAAGAGAAGAATCGACCGAAGATATCTTTTCTGACAAATATTCTGGAAATACCGCGCTCCTGCATCTGGAAAATGCCCACGACAATTTTAAGCAGCTCTTCGTCTGTGGTTTGCAGGATCTCATCACGGGGATAGGTTTCCATGATATTTAACAGGGCCTTGTAAGCGTGTGTTCCTCGCTCAAAACCCGACGCATCACAAATGCGTTGGATCTTATCCTTAAGAACCGGCAGTTGTAAGGCACTGCTGTTGTAAAAAGACGCGGAATAAAGACCCAGGAAGCGATCTTCTGCAATCACGTTGCCTTTGTCGTCAAATGTTTTGATGCCGATGTAATCCATATAGGCAGGACGATGTACACGGGCTCTGGAATTGGTTTTAGTGAGGATCAGGGGTTTATGGCTCAGGGTTTCCTGGCGAGCAGATAAAGGTAATCTGGACAGTACGCGCTCCCGATCACTGATGGAGTTTTTCATCAATCCTAAACTGGATTCATTGTCAGCAATCCAACGGTAATCGCCTTTGATTGCCTTCGCACCATAATGACGGTAACCCATTAATGTAAAATTGTGATCTTCTACCCAGGCCAAAAAGCGCTCCGCTTCCTGTTTTTGTTCTTTGCTACAAGGCGCCGGGGCTTTTTTGAAATCGGCAATAATGCTTTTAAGGCGTTCCCGCATTGCTTGCCAGTCATCAACCGCTAAACAAACTTCATCCACTACAGACTCAATTTCTTTCGCCAGAGCGTCCAATTTACGACGGGAAGTTTGTCTGTCAACTTCAATCAGAAACACCGTTTCTTTAGTGGTGTTTTGGTTTTTGGCACCTTCGCCAAACTGAACCAGGCTTCCATGCTCGTCACGCACCAGACTCAGAGGACTATGGATCAACAGATGCGAGGTGATGCCCAATCGATTCAGCGACATGCGCACCGAATCCACCAGGAACGGCATATCTTTTACGATAATCTCTACGATGGTATATGTGGATTGCCACCCGTGCTTAGCAACATCCGGATTAAATACGCGAATAAAGGATTTATCACTGTTGTAGGTAGCAAACTCATTCCATAAGCTGAGTACTGCTCCATAAAGGTCACTATCGCTACGACCATCAAGATCGGTGTTTGCGACGTTTTGATATAAATTTTTAGCGAACTGAAATACCAGTTCTTGTTTTTCTTTATCTACTTTATTTTTAATAAGTTGGTACACGTTGTTCAAAAGAACAGAATGTGCGCTTGTAGATACCGTCATTTCAATACCTTGTGATGTTGGGCTTAATGTAGGGTAATTGCCAGTCTCTGATAAGCCTGGTTCAGAGACTAGATTTTGCAATATTTTCCATGAATATTACTGAATATTAAAGAGAAATTTACAACACAAAACTGCACCAAAAATAAATATTCAGGCTTCTCAAATAAAAAATGACCTGAAAGGTCATTTTTTATTAATTTTTTGCATTGCTATGCAATATATTATTTTTGCTTACGCCAGAACAGGGCTGCGATAGCTGGTAATACCAGTATAGCTCCCAGCATATTCACCACAAACATAAATGTCAGCAATATCCCCATATCCATCTGGAACTTAAGTGACGAAAATACCCATGTACTGACGCCGACAGCCAGTGTAATACCTGTGAATAGTACTGCACTTCCCCGCTCCTTCAGGGCTTCAAGGTAAGCATCCTGACAACACATACCGTCTTTCAGTTTTTGGCTCATGGTAGACAGGATATAAATTCCATAGTCCACACCAATGCCTACGCCAAGAGCAATAACGGGTAAGGTCGATACTGTCAGGCCAATCTCAAGATATGTCATCAATGCCTGAGCCAATACTGACACCACATACAAGGGTATAACCACGGATAAGGTTGCCCGTAGTGAGCGGAAGCTCATCAGACACAAAATGATCACGGCTCCAAAGACATATAACATCATAGGGTCTTGTGCCGCCGCAACCGCTTCATTGGTTGCTGCCATTACACCGACCGGCCCGGAAGCCAGTTTAAATTGCAGATTGTCTGTTTCATATTCGGTTCTGAACGCTTTGACCGCATCAACCACACGATTGATTGTCTCGGCTTTGTGATCTTCCATGAACAAGATAATCGGCATAACAGAGCAATTGCTGTTCAACAAGCCTGAGGATGTGGGCACCCGACCAATGGCCTGAACCATGGTTTGCTCGTTTCTTGGTAATACCTTCCACTTAGAGTTACCTTCGTTGTACCCGGCGTTCACACGTTTAGCTACCGACGGTAAACTGATAGCAGATTGCACCCCATCAATGTTGGTCATTTTCCACTGGAACTCATCAATCGCGCTCATAACATCGTGTGACGTACAGGCTTCCGCATCAGTTTCCACCAGGACGGACATATAATCCACCGTGATTTCAAACTTATCCGTGATCAAAAACGTGTCCTGATTGTAACGGGACGACTCGTGCAGCGCCGGGGCACCTGCATGCAGGTCACCAATTTTCATTTCTTTTGACTGTATCCAGCCCAGTACAAACAATACAGCGGTAATCGCCAGAATATACTTAGCAACCCCCATTGATGAGCAACATGAAATACGTTCCCAAATGGCGTCTATTGTACTTTCTGTTTTGTTAACAACATCTTCGGCGCATTTGGTTTTTAATTTCAGATAAGACATTAACACCGGCAACAAAATCAGGTTGGTCAGAATAATGACTGCAACCCCCATAGATGCCGTGATAGCCAGTTCGCGGATAATACCAATGTCAATCACCAGCAAGGTCATAAAACCGACAGTGTCTGATATCAGTGCAACACCACCAGGTATTAACAATTTTCTGAAAGCATTTTGTGATGCCAATTTGGCAGTAGAGCCATTGGCCACTTCTTTGCCCACGGCATTGATCATCTGCACGCCATGACTCACACCGATGGCAAACACCAGGAACGGCACCAGAATCGACATAGGATCTAAACCAAATCCTATTACCGTTAGCAAGCCCAACTGCCAAACCACCGCAATTACAGAACACAGCAGCGGCAGGAAGGTCAGCATAAGTGACTTGGAAAAGAAGTAAACCATGACGGCCGTAATGGCAATCGCGATAGTAAAGAACAACACCACGTCTTTAGCACCATCAGCCACGTCACCAATCATCTTGGCGAAACCAATGATATGGATACTGATAGTATCGGATTCAAACTGACCTCGTAGTTCATTTTCAAACTGCGCGGCCAATTTCAGGGTATCGAGTTTTTCCCCTGTTTCCGGGTCCAGTTCCAGTAACTGCGCCGTCACCATTGCGCATTGAAAATCAGTGGAAACTTGTCTGCCAACGATGCCTGCCTTGGTGATATTTTCCGAAACCAGTTCTAAGGCTTCAGGACTGGAAGGAGAAAAGTCAGCAGGAATGACCGGACCACCGTCAAAGCCACCTTCAACAATTTCAGTAAAACGTGTAGATGGTGAGTACAGCGAAGTTACCAGGCTTCTGTCCACACCGGGTATAAAAAACAACTGGTCGTGAACATTCTTTAAGGTAGTGAAAAAATTCTCATTGAAAATGTCACCGTCTTTTTCACACACGGCAACTAACACATTATTAGCACCACCAAAATCTTTGCTGTGCTTCATGTAGTTCACCATGTAATCATGGTTCAACGGGATATTTTTGGTAAACGCGGCGTCCATTTTAAGTTGCATCGCCTGGAAAAACAGAAAGCCTGTCGCAACAAAAAACAGCAGGATAACGGCAAGCCGATGCCTGAACAGCAATTTCTCAAGAAGATCGGTTAACGAATTCATATCTGTTTTATGTCCTTAATTCAGAGGGAGAGATTTAAAACCTACAGCCGATACTGCAATGGCCTTTTGCCCGGCAGCAATCGCATCGATGACATTTTCACCGTCTTTCTGTTTTTTGAGTCGCATTGTTCCGTTTTGATAATATCCAATCGTTCCGTTATTACCCACGAGTATTGCACCGGAGTCATTGACTGGAATAACAGAATTAAACGTCGCCGTGGTTTTAGTTTCTACACGACGCCAGCTCTCCATGTCATCTTCAGAGACATACAGGCTACCCCGCAATCCTGCCGCCATCACGTGACCATTAGCCAGTTTAGCAACACCGAAAAATGAACCATAGTAATTGGTTTCTACCCGTTGCCAACTCTGACCAAAATCTTCGCTGTAAGCCACCAATCCAGATTCGCCGACAACAATCAATCTTTGTCCATCGGCAGTAACTCGGTTGAGATGCGGTAAAATGGACGCCATTTCCTGACGGTAAAATTCCTCATCCTCGACTTTCAACTCTTCAACATAGGCTTGATCATCCGGGTGCAGAAACGTTGGGTGGTATTCCCGCTCCCAGTTTTGTCCCCCGTCCTGAGTTCTGAAAAATACCCCGTAAGCGCCAATGGCAATTCCCTGCTCAGGGTTGAAGAAAAAAACATCCAGCAAAGGACGCTCTAATTCAGGTAGAAACTGCTGAGTTTGCCAGGTTTCGCCATTGTCAGCAGAATGAAGTATTACGGCATCATGCCCAACCGCCCAGAGCTGCTCACCCATTGCAAATGCAGCGGTCAACGTGGATTTTGTAGGCACAACCTTTTGCGTCCAGTTTGCGCCATTATCATCTGATACCAGGACATGGCCGCGTTCACCAACGGCCAATAAACGGCTGTCTGACGTGACGATATCCAATAACATTGATTTGTGAGCTAGTGGGGCAAGATAAGAGGATTCAGTTGCCGATAACGCGGAACAAAATAAAAGACAAGAAACGAGAATACTTTTTGCTGATTTCATAAATCCTTCAACATAGAAAAAGGTGGCCCATTTGTGGGCCACCAAACAACACAGATTTTAGCGACGCCCTTCTCTTCTTAGCGCCTGTGGAGTGAAATCTTGATCCTGAAGTTCTACAGAGAAGTCATACATACTCTCTTCATTATCAAGTCCCACCGCCAGATAACGACGTGAGTTGAGGTCATGGTTAACATCAAGCGTAGACCAATGAGTAGGAACTTCATAATAATTTACGCCATAAGCAATATTAACCCGATACAATTCGCCGCGATTATCATACATATCCGCGACCTGGATTTGCCAGCTATCTTCATCGATGAAGAACACGCGTTTTTCGTAGATGTGTCTGACACCTTCTTTCAGTGTGGCTTCAACAACCCAAACACGGTGTTTTTCAAAACGCGTCAGGTCAGGATTGATATGACCAGGTTTTAAGATGTCGTCGTATTTTACCTGATCACTGTGCAACTTGTAGTTGTTGTAAGCAACATATAATTCTTGCTTACCTTTTAACTCCCAGTTATAGCGGTCCGGAGCACCGTTAAACATATCCAGATCATCACTGGTTCTCAGGCCATCAGCCGCTGTTCCCGGGGCATCATAGGCCACGTTTGGCGCCAGGCGCACACGGCGCTGACCAGTATTGTACGTCCAGGCTTTCCGCGGCTCTTTTACCTGGTCCATGGTTTCATGAACAAGCAACGCTGTGCCTGCCAGACGCGCTGGTACCGTCACTTTTTGTTTGAATTTAAACAGTACGTTTTCTTCAAACAGAGACTCAGGTGTCGCATCGCGCTGAGAATATTTAATCATTAAAACGTCATCAAACCCGATAACAGTGAAATCTCCACTGGCAGTCGGCGCTGCCTGACCACCGAAGCGCTGCACTCCCTGGCCACGATATCGCAATAAGTGGTTCCAGATAGCTTCCAGACCATTTGAAGGGATCGGGAATGGAATTGCTCCTGAGGCGTTTTTGATGCCGTTACCACCTTGCACCAGTTCGGCGTTAACCGCATTTACTTTTGCCTGATCGTAGATCCATTGTGGATTCGATGCTGTGCGTCGCGTTTCGTACACAGGCATGCGGTAAGTGTCTGGATAGGTTTCAAACAGCTTTATCTGACCAGGCGTCAGAAAAGCTTTGTACTGTTCAAGATTAGCGGATGTGATCTCAAATAATGGCTTGTCAGCAGTAAATGGATCAGGGTGGAAATCGCCGGGTGTGTAACCATCCGGCGCTTTCGTGATACCACCGCCCCACGCGGGAATACTGCCATCAGCATTGCCAGCTTTGACACCACCTAACGGAGTTAATTCGGTTCCTAACTTGGCGGCTTCTGCTTCAGAAACTTTGGCATTTGCCACGTTTACTGACAGCGCCATGGTAATTGCAGATGCAATCAGGGCCAGTTTTTTCATTATATTCGCTCCTTAGATGGAATACTTAAAGTCAAAAGAGATAAAGTCACGATCGGATAAGTCATTCGCCTGACCACCACCCCAGAATGCATTGTAGGAGAAGGTGCCGGACATCTTGCTCAGATAATCGAAAGTGAAGCTGATGCTGCCCGATTTTCTATCTTCAGTGAACAGGAACAACGGATTTGGTGTGGTTCCGTCAACATCGTGGGCAAACGTAGAACGCACTCTTAAGTTGATACCACTATACACGTTGTTAAAGTCTGCTACAGCCAGTAAGCGGTAACCCCATGCATTATCAGTCGCAAACTGAGCACCGGTTTCCGGACCGTTAGATAAACCGACATGTAAGCCTTCACGGGTAGACACTGAGCCATCAGGATTAGTAATGGGTACCAGAGGTACTGAACGGTGTGTGCCTGGAGCTTCCAACGCTAACACACTTGGATCTGGCATATCCTGGATTTCTACGTAACCCACTTCACCCAAAACAATCAGGTTATCTATGAATCCAACCGGCCCAAATAAATGAGACGCGGTTAACTGCAACTGCAGGCTATCCAGTTCAATAAAACCTTCAATGAATTCACCAGGAGTCGGTGCATGGCCTATGTACGAGTCGTACTGAGAAATTCCCGCCAGATCAGGACGCAGTCCTGCTGCAGCTAACTGTTCCGGGAATGCCGCGTAAAGCAGGGTTACATCGTCAATCTGCATCGGCTCATCAGGACGGAATGAAATTTCACCCGCCAGAGAGGTTTCACCCACGCTGGTGTTAAAGCTCATACCGTACAGTTTGATGTCTTCCGGGAAGTATGCCGCTGCTTTGGGGAAGATTTTTAAATCTGTGATATTTGACGCTGTGATCTCATTAGCAGCAAGAAATCCTATATCTTGCGCAATAGTCTGTCCTCTGTAGTCAGCACTAAGTCCGGAAAGTAATGGACGGCTGCTGTGATAATTCAGATGGTAGAAGCTAAACTCTGTATTGTTTAACGCTTCAGAGAAGTAGGTAAACTTAACACCGTATTGACCACTGTCACTGGCGTCGTTGTAGAAGTCGTCGCCTTCAGCACGAATCGCCACTTTGGTTGCATGTGCTAACAATGCAGAGCCCATAGCTGTTGGATCTGCACCGGCACGTACCGCTGCGCCAATTTGATTGAGAGAATTAATTAAAAACGCCTGGTCTATATCCGGGTTACGGGTAAAGCTCAACTGGATGTTATTTAAGTGACCGCCGTCACCGGCGAAATCATTGGTGCCAAAATAGGTACCAGACACGGGTAAAACACTGCGTTCAAACTCATACTGATAATAAGCGTCGACACTAAAACTGTCAGTCAGGCCCAATGAGGCAAATACCGTTCCCACCGGAATAAATACTTCTTTTAGTTCCGCACCTGGTGCTCTGGCACGACCTACATCCACCGGGTTGATTGTATTGATACCATGCTGAATAAAGGTACTCTCACCCCAGGAAATCACCTGGTCACCAATACGCAAGCTGAATGGCTTTTCACCCAGATAGGTGTCCCAATAGAAAAACGCATCCAATAACCGCACGTCAGTACAGGCGTTTTCTTTCGCTCTTGGGTCATCACACAGATCGCTGCGGCCATCGTTACCTGACAACTGGCTGGAGATAGGGTTTTGCCACGGACGATCACCGTCCATCAATTCAAAGTCGTAGTAGTACATGCCACGTAAGAAGACACCCCAGTCACCTTTATTGATGTCTAATTCGTGCACGCCTTTAAATACGGTTGAAAAAGCTTCACCCCTGTCAAAGTTTAAATTTCCCAGGTCGCCGTTCGCTGAATAGGCACCAACACCGTCATTCAGTCTCCAGATATCCTCACCCTCATAAATGATATTGGTGGTCATGTTATAACCGGTCCAGTCAAGGTTGGGTTGGCTACTGTTAGAAATTTTCCCGAAATCACGGTCTTCAACCCGATAACTGGTTCCCAGTGAAAAGGTTGAATCGAACGTAATATTGAAACCACCGACTTCCCAATTTGCACTGTGGGCTGGAACCGACATAACGGTAGCAGCGGCCAGTCCAATGGCAAGAGGCGACTTTTTGAAGATACGAGGCCCTTTGATCATGATTTTTATTCTCCCCTGTCTCTGCAGGCTGGTGTTGTGTGTACCCTATAAACACAGAGTGCATGCTTATAATTAACAAAATGATTACATCATTTTAATACGGACGCAAGAACTAATCGTACCAGTTAAAATGATGGTAAGGTTCGGTTATATCAACATTTATTTATTTTAGGTAAACGAAGTAATAGCCTGGCTAGGCAATTTTTTCAAAGGATTTGAGCTTGTTATTTTCATCCACGATTAGACGAAATCGCCCCTGAATCCCTGTTTTCGTTACATACGGCCTGAGATTCTTGGTGGGAAGTTGCACTTTTTCGCCTGAGTCGGACGTCATCAAACAGGTGTTCAATTGAGGTCGATAAAGATTTTCACAATCGAAATAACTGATATTGAGGCTGAAAAAATAACTTTTCATTTTTGTGAATATTTTTTAAATAAATGGCTCTGATTTAATCAGAGCCAAGACTTTTGGTTACTTTTTCGTACACATCTTTACTTAATCCTGACGTATCGGCGATACGCGTTAATTGCAGACGCATATTTTCAGCCTGAGGACCTGTGAGCTTTTTCCACTTCAATAGTGGTGTAATTATGCGCGATGCAACCTGGGGATTAACACTGTTAAGTCGAATAATGTTATCGGCGACATATTGGTAACCGGAACCATCCTCTTTGTGAAACTGCGGAACATTGTAAAAAGCAAATGTACCAACAACTGAACGCACTCTGTTAGGGTTATCAAACGTAAAGCGTTGATGGCTGGTGAGCAAATCCAAAGTGGGCAAGATATCGTCTCTGTCGGTGCCGGCATGTAGCGCAAACCACTTATCAAGTACCAGTACGTCGTCATGCCACTTTTGTTCAAAGTCTAACATCAAGTTTTCAAAACAACCCAGGGTCCCTGGGGTTCTCAGCGCATGTAACGCGCCCAGCGAATCGGTCATGTTATTCGCTAAAGAAAATTGCTGTTGTGCCAAATCAGTCTGGCCACTGGCCAATGTGTGGTATTGCAACAATAAGTTCTTCAACCGGCGCTTTTCTGCATCGCTGGTCTCATACTGATACGGCTTATTTTCAAACCCTTCAATATAGTCGACAGCGAATGTGTTGAGTGCATCGGCCAAAGATTTTCGAACCGCTTCTCTGGCGCTATACAGCGTTAAAACATCCACTTTTTCACGTTGTTCACTCAGGTATTCAAAGCCAGGTAAAGACAACAGCTCGCTCAGCAGACCAAGGTCGGAAATACCGGCAGATATCAATTGTTGAGCAATGGCGGCTATGTCACCTGCAACATCCCCCCCGGTATCAGCTCGCTTCCAGATTAAATCAGAGTATACCGACTGCGCAGCATCCCAACGCGCAAAGCTGTCTTTGGCATACAACATGATTTCCAGCGACTCGCTGTTATCGATTGCCTGCTGCACCTTTACTGGCGCAGAAAAGTCGGTAAACAACGCGATATTTTGTTCCGCATTTACATTTTCAATGACCAGATCATCAGCGTCATTCAATAAACTGAAAACCCCGCTTTTTACCTCGTCGGTATGCTTATCGAACAATTCCCAGGCCACCGGAATATGTAAGTTTTGTTTTTCTTTTTGACCTGCTGTTGGCGGGTGAGTTTGCTTTAGACTTATCGTCAGGGTGTTATTCGCCGGATCGTAGTGTTTAGACACTGATACTACCGGCGTACCTGACTGGCTATACCAACGTCTGAATTGCGATAAATCAACACCGCTGGCATCCTGCATAGCCTGCACAAAGTCATCACAGGTTACGGCCTGGCCGTCGTGACGTTCAAAATAACAATCCATCCCTTTCCTGAATCCATCCTGCCCCAGCAGAGTGTGGATCATGCGAATCACTTCAGCACCTTTGTCGTAGACCGTCACCGTATAGAAATTGTTCATTTCAATCACTTCGTCGGGGCGGATAGGATGTGACATTGGCCCGGCATCCTCAGCAAACTGATGCTCCCGCATGACCCGCACCTGTTTGATACGGTTGCTGATATGGGAAGACATATCAGAACTAAACTGTTGATCGCGGAACACCGTCAGGCCTTCTTTCAGGCTTAACTGGAACCAGTCCCGGCAGGTAACCCGATTTCCGGTCCAGTTGTGAAAGTACTCATGGGCAATAATAGATTCAATGTTGAAATAATCTTCGTCGGTGGCAGATTCCGCATTCGCCAGAACAAATTTACTGTTGAAGACATTCAGCCCTTTGTTTTCCATTGCCCCCATATTAAAGAAATCAACAGCAACCACCATGTACACGTCCAGGTCGTATTCCAGACCAAAGGTTTGTTCATCCCATTGCATTGATTTTTTCAGGGAGTCCAGTGCGTGCTGACCTCTGCTGCCATTGCCTTTATCTACGTACAACTCAAGTGCAACATCACGTCCTGAGATAGTGGTATATTGGTCGGTAACCTGGTCAAAATCACCTGCCACCAAAGCAAACAAATAACAGGGCTTTTTAAAGGGATCATGCCATGTCGCCCAGTGACGCCCGTTTGCCAGCTCTCCTTGCCCGGTTTTATTGCCATTGCACAATAGATAGGGATACTTTTCCTGGTCGGCAATGACTTTCACCGTGTAGGTTGTCAACACATCTGGCCGGTCAGGAAAGTAGGTTATCTTTCTGAAGCCCTCGGCTTCACATTGGGTACAAAAAGTATTGGCCGCATAGTACAGGCCTTCTAACGACTTGTTTTCAGACGGCAGACACTCTGTAACAATTTCAACGTCTGCGTTTTCGAAGGGAAATACCACCTGCAGGCCATTTTCAACAACACGGAATGCCTCGTAAACCTGACCGTTTACTTTGAAAGACAACAGCGCCAACCCTTCACCATCAAGCATTAACTTGTTTTGGCTGAGGTTGGTTTTCTTAATTTTTAATCGACTGGTAACCCGGGTTCGCTGTGGATCTAAATCAAACACCAAATCCACTGACTTAATTTCAAAGCCATAGGGTTTATAGTCAGCCAGCCGTTTGGCGGCTGGCGTTACTGCAGAATTATCCATCTATTGCCTGTTTTAGTTATTGGGACCGCAAGTCCCATTTGGGGAATCACTCGTAGTAACTTGTATATGTTCAGGCGGCTCTAATCTCAATATCTTAATGCCGAGATAAGCATAAATAATTGCCAATACCGGATTAATCAGATTAAAGAAGGCAAACACCGCATACTCAAAGGGATGTACCAACAATACGCTGTGCATGTAAGCACCACAAGTATTCCAGGGGATTAGCGGTGACGTTATGGTGCCTCCATCTTCAAGGCTACGAGACAAATTAAGCTGGTGTAAACCGCGCTTTTTAAACTCTTCTTTGTACATGCGTCCCGGCATGACTATGGAAATGTACTGATCAGCGGTAATCAGGTTAGTTCCAAAACAGGTTAAAATAGTTCTGGTCACCATATCCCCTGCGGATTTTGCCCCTTTCAAAATAGCGCTAACAGCGCGTTTTAACAGGCCTACTTTTTCCAATACCGCACCAAAACACATGGCACACATGATTAACCAGATGGTATTGAGCATACTGGACATGCCACCACCGGAAAGTAGATCATTGAGATTAGCGTCAGTGGTAGTAAACGACACGCCATCAAACAACGCAATCCACACGACTTTAATCGCCATCGGAATGGAGTAATCGCCATCCGCTAACCGGGCTATGGCTTCTGGCTGAAATAAAATCGCCCAAAGGCCACCGAGCAACGCCCCGAAACCCACAGAAGGAAATGCCGGTACCTTTTTAATGGCCATTGCCAACAACACAAACAAGGGAATGAGCATATGAAACTCAATATTGAATTCCTGCTGTAGCAAAGATTGCATTTGAGCAATATTTTCTGAGTCAACGTTATTGGAGGCATTAAAGCCCAGGAAGGTGAATAAGATTAATGCGATTACAATGCTCGGTACCGTAGTCCACAGCATGTATCGAATATGAGAAAACAAATCCGTACCAGCGACGGCCGGTGCCAGGTTGGTGGTTTCTGAGAGAGGTGAAACCTTGTCACCGAAATACGCACCAGACACAATGGCACCTGCAGTAATCGCTTCGGACATTCCCATCCCGTTGGCGATACCAATTAAGGCGACACCCACAGTTGCAGCAGTGGTCCAACTACTGCCAATGCTCATGGCAACAACAGCACATATAACCACAGAGGCAGTATAAAACACCGTAGGATTAAGTAGCTCAAGGCCGTAGTAAATTAGCGTGGGTACCGTCCCGGACAATAACCAGGTGCCAATCAGGGAGCCAACAGCTAACAAAATCAGTATGGCCCCTAATGAGATTGAAATCCCCTTGATCAACCCCTCTTCTATTTCTTTCCAGGTAAAGCCATTCTTTAATCCAACAATGGCCGTTACTGCCATACCTAACAGTAATGCAATCTGATTGGGTCCGCTGGAAGAGTCACTCCCGAATACCACCACTGACGTGCCCAACAGGGAAATAAGCACGACAATAGGGATAATGGAATCCAGTAGTGAAGGTTCTTTATATTGTGATTCTGACATCTTTTATTCTCTTCGATACAACGGGTAATTTAAAAGAAAGAGCGGACAAACATAACGACAATAATGACCGGACATACAAACTTAATGTACCAGGGCCATACCCGCCAGAAAAATGAGTGCTCGGCAGCTTCATTGCCATTTTTAAGTTCTTGCAGAATTTCGTTTCTTTTCCAAACCCAACCGGCGTAAATAGACAATACAAGCCCTAACAAGGGTTGACTATATTCTGTTGTCAGTGAAACCACCAGGCCAAATAGCCAATCAAAATTAAATACTAACGTGGCGCTGATCAATAAAATCGCTCCGGCGATAAGCCATACCGCTTTTGTACGGGCTACATTTTTACTTTCGACCACATAGGCAACCGGCACTTCCAGCATTGAAATAGACGAGGTTAATGCTGCGATAATCATAAGCGCAAAAAAAGCAAAGCCAACAAGGCTTCCGATATCACCCATAGTATTGAACAGTTCAGGCAGAACCGCGAATATCAGATTAGACCCTTCGATTAGCACACCGCTTTCATTGAAAATGGTGACGCCATTATGCATCGCAACATACATAGCCGGAATAATAAGCAGACCGGCCAAAATGGCAACGCCAATATCCACCAGAGCCACTGACACCCCTAACGATGGCAGATTCTCTTTTTTACTGACGTACGAACCATACACCAACATGGTCCCTACCCCCAGCGACATAGAGAAAAACGCCTGCCCCATCGCACTAATGAGCAGGTCGGGATTACCTATTTTGCTGAAATCCGGCAGTAAATAAGCCCGCATTCCTTCCGATGCACCGTCCTGCATCGCAACATACAAAATCAGAATACCGACAATAACAAACAGGGTTGGCATCAAACGCACTGACCATTTTTCTATGCCATCGCTGACACCACCAACCACGATTGATGCAGTTAACGAAATGAATATAGCGCAGAATATCAGGTTACGTGACTGGGACTGGCTGGTGAGCCAGTCTGACAATGAATCTTGCCCCAGGAAAGACATCAGCGCTTCAATACAATGGGAAATCATCCAACCCGCGACAATAGCGTAGAAGGACAAAATAAGAGAGACGGTTATAAAGCCCCATACCCCTGTTGCCCGCCCAATTTTGTGGCCGGTTACCTGCCCGAGCGCATCCACCATGTTTGCACGTGTGGCACGGCCGATGATTAGTTCAGCCATCAATACCGGATAGGCCAGTACAAACGCTAAAATGATATATACCAAAACAAATGCAGCACCACCATTGCTGGCGACTTGTGTAGGGAAGCCCCAAATGTTTCCCAGGCCCACAGCTGAGCCGGCAGCGGCAAGAATAAAACCTATTCTCGTTGAAAACTCGCCTCTGTTATTCATGTAAATTCCTTGTTGTTATGTTGTTATTTTTGTAATTAATCTGCAATCTTCACCGCGTACGGAATTTTTTGCAACCAATAAAAAAGGGCCTGAAAGCCCTTTTTAGTGAATTAAATCGAGATCAACGGTTAATGGCATACTTGCCAGTATTTACCACATCGAGAGTAATATTTACCGCTTCATCCAGATATGGGTCTAACTCTTCTAAATCCTCTGGTACATCATCTAATGTCGTGATCTTTTCTTTGCCCATTCTCACCAGTCTTTCATTTACCCGTTGTAATTGCTGCGCTTCCAGATCTTCTTTTTCCTTCTTACGCTCTGATTCAACAATACTGATGTAGTCTTTATCTTTGCTCTCTTTATAACGCTCAATATCGTTAAAGATATAAGCAAACTCAGGGTCAGTGGCTATGCGTTGTTGATATTTGCTATTCACCTGGGTGACAGCTGAGCTGGTTTCACCGAAAGTCGTGTAGTTCGCTCGTGATATGCTGTCCCATGGCAACGCATTATCTTCCTGGCTTTCTCCCCATTCTGCAGCCTCAATTGGCGATGGGAAAAGAATATCGGGCACTACCCCCTTGTGCTGGGTACTGCCACCATTAATGCGGTAAAATTTCGCAATAGTAAATTGCACACTGCCTAGCGGATTGTCGTAAAAGTCATAGATACGTCCCAGTCCCCGATGCTGTTGCACCGTGCCTTTACCAAAGGTCTGTTCACCGACAATTAGAGCACGTCCATAATCCTGCATTGCCGCTGCAAATATTTCGGATGCGGATGCGCTGTACCTGTCCACCATAACCGTTAACGGGCCATCGTAGTATGTCACACCATCAGTATCACTGTTTACACTGATCTTACCGGTACTGTAACGCACCTGGACTACTGGGCCTTCATCAATAAATAATCCGGACACCAGCGTAGCTTCGGTTAATGAACCGCCGCCATTACCGCGCAAATCAACAATAACAGCTTCTACGTTATCTTTTTCCAGAGAGGCCAGCTCATTTCTCACATCCTGATGCAGGTTATTGTAAAAAGATGGAATGGTAATCACGCCGACTTTTTTGCCTTTGTGCACACCGACTTCAGGTACATACACTTTCGACTGAGCGGCGCGATCTTCCAGTTTAATCTTATCGCGTACAATGGCGACGACCTCAGGTGCAGCAACATCGCCGGTGGCTTTAACAACCTGTAGTCGAACTTCGGTACCTTTTGGCCCTTTGATCAGCTCTACCACCTCATCGAGACGCCAACCGATGACATCAATAAACTCTTCGCCTTCCTGAGCAACACCGACAATTTTATCTTCCGGTTTTATTTTTTTGGATAAATCCGCCGGTCCACCAGGCACAATACTGCGGATCACGGTAAAATCGTCTTCCAGTTGCAACACGGCACCGATGCCTTCAAAAGACAGGTTCATTTCCATCTGAAAACGTTCGGCGTTGCGAGGCGAAAGATAGCTGGTATGCGCTTCGATACTGCGTGCAAACGCGTTCATCACCGTCTGGAACACATCTTCGCTCTTGGTTTGGTGTAATCGTTTTATGGCGCGGTTGTAGCGTTTTTCCAGTAAATCTTTAATTTCTTCCTGGTTTTTACCCGCCAGTTTCAGATTCAACGCATCGTATTTGATGCGCTGACGCCAAATTTCGTCTAATTCAGCATTATTTGCAGGCCACTGGGCATCTTCTCTGTCGTAGTAATATTTATCCCCTTCCTTTTCAAAGTCGAAAGGTTTCTCCAACAGTGTCAAAGCAAACTGAAATCGTTCCAGTCGCTTTTCCAGGTTTTGTTCATACATTTTATAGGCGACAGACATATCGCCTTTTGACAGGGCTTCATCAAAATCATCTTTGAATTTGCGCAGTTGCTCGATGTCAGATGCCAAAAACACCGATTTATTTGCATCAAGGGAACGCAAATAGCGATCAAAGATCATTTCAGATGTGCTGTCGTTGAGTTGTATTTCTTTGTAGTGAGCTCGTGTAAACAGATCAGATATCCGCTTTGCAGCTACCTTGTGTTGTCCTTCCGGATTCAACTCTGGCAGTGCTTCGGGGGCATTGTCAGAAGCGAAAACACTCCCGGATACCATTGATGCCAGCAATGCTGACAGAACTGTTACACGAACTACTTTTCTCATACAACTACCTTTTTTTGGCTATAAGTCGCAGGTTGTCTTGCTGTACTTTTATCTGCATTCCAGAATCAAGTATAACCTGAATGCCATCTTTGCCCACTTCAACTATCGTCGCAGGCATCGGAGACTTGCCGACTTTTACGGACACTTTGGTACCAGCTACTAAATCTGAATCCGTTAACTTTTCAGGTTTAGGTCTGTTAGCTGGCGCTTTGCGTTCTTTTAGCTTAGCGTTATCTGGTGCAGTCTTGCCATTAGCTTTTGACTTATTTTTGTAATTTTTCTTTTCACCGTCCTGTTGCCGCGCTTTCGCTTCAGATTTTTTCCGCTCAGCGACTTTTTGCTTACTCTCTTTGAGTTGCAACTGCGCATGATCTTCATGGTCTTTTTCAACTTTAGCGTCTGCACTGCCATCAAGGCTTACGCGATCTGCACCTTCTTTGATGGAATACAAATAACGCCAGCTGTTGGTGTAGTGCCGCAAAGAACTACGTAAAAGGGTCTTACTTACCCGTGGCTCATCTTTCAGTGCCTCGGCAAGATCTTGAAAAATACCGATCTTAAGCGGCTTTGCATCACCTTCACTGGTAAAGCACGCTGGAAATGTTTCGGTCAGGAATTGGATGACTTGTTTTGAGTCAGAAAATTTTTCGGAAGTATCCATTAATGGAAATAGTCTTGTGTTAATAATTGTTCAGATGTGCGCATCATCCCAAGTTGCCAGCAATTGGTCAACCCAATCACTTAAATCCTGGGCATCAATTGACAATAAATCGGCATCTTCTCGCCAATTTTCCCATACGTGCTGCACCATATTCTCTAATTGTTCTACCGGGATGTCTTCATCGGCTTTGTCGTACAACAGGTGCAATATCGTATTCAACTGCTCAGCAGCTTCTTCTGCCTGCTCTTCATCAAAGACATCCATGTCTTCAGCCGTAGCTAAAACTACGTGAATATCAAAGAATTCCTTCAAGCTAAAGCAGCCTCTACGATTTTAACTACTTTTTGCAATCCCACCAGATCCATCTTATCGAAGCGGGCTTTTTCAGGGCTGTCTAAATCCAGCACACCGATTAACGCCCCATTGACCATTACCGGGATAACAATTTCAGAATTTGAAGCGTGATCGCAGGCGATATGCCCCTCAAACTCATGAACATCCTCAACCACCTGTGGGAATTTAGTTTTGGCGGCGGCACCGCATACGCCACGACCAACCGGGATACGCACACAAGCCGGTTTACCCATGAATGGTCCTAAAACCAATTCATCACCTTTCAGAAGATAAAAACCCGCCCAGTTAACGGACGGTAGTTTATTCCAGACAAGAGAGGCAACGTTCGCGAGATTAGCGATCATATCAGATTCACCGGCCAAAATAGCTTCGGCTTCCTGCGCTAATTCATCGTATAACTGCTCTTTCGTTTTCGCCATAATTCTTTCCTGCAATTTCAAGAGAATGCTAATTTAATTTGTTTTGCATTAATTTAAAACAGATTTCAAATTACATTCGTATGCGTAAAACAGAAAAAGGGGCTGTATTACGCATTTGTTTTTTCGGGAAAAGCGATATTGGGGAAATTAAGCAAAGATCAAGGTTTGCTTAATTATATAGATATATCAACTGGCACTAATTGATAGCGAATTGCACTTCCACTATCGCGCTAATTCCAGTTTCGCCCGGCATAAAGCTATCCTTTGCAGCAACCCGCATCATACCTGCGGATTCATGCACTGGCAGGTTAGCAGAGATCTCTGATACGCCAACAACGTCCCCCAAAGACACCCCTAACTTACCAGCCATTTGTTTAGCTTTTTCCTGGGCATCAGCTATAGCATTAAGCAACGCGGTTTCATAGTGTTGTTGTTCGTTACTGACCAGCATTTGAATGTTGTTAATTTCAACATTTGCGATGCGAAAAACATGGTCAAAAATCAAACTTAATGCTTCAGTTTCTTTGATATTTACTTTAATGATGCGCGTTAATTCAAAGCCTTTTTGTTCCCTGTTTTGGTTTTCATATTCAATCCACGGGGAAACAAAGATCTGCATACTTTGGATGTGCTGTTTTTCAACGCCCTGCTTGATTAACAGACTTTGCACCTGTTCCGTTTTTTGTGAAACAGAAGCAAAAAGCTTACTCACTAAGGGGCCTTTTTCACGCATAATCACGTCAAATTGCAGGCCGTCAGGCGCGGTCAATACGGTGCCATGACCTGAGACTCTCAGGATATTTTGAGCAAAGCCAGTTGAAGAAAATATCAGACAAAAGCAAGCCAGAAACAGTGCAATTCTCATCGTAAAACTCCTTTGAGATTATTTTAAGCCGTTGTTGCTAAAGGTTGTGGCATTATCGCCCAGGAAAATGATTTTGATGTGTTTGCCATCTTCACTGCCCCAGATACACGATGTCGTGCCTAACGTCTCAGAACAATTGCTCGGTGCCCCAATAATGGCCTGAACTTCATCCTGACTCATGCCTAATTTAAGTAAATCGTAGTTTTCTTTAGTCAACCTGGAACAGGCAACTAAAAGCAGCGCTGCAATAAAAATAATAATGAGCTTTTTCATATGGTTACTCCGGCAACAATTTACTGAGACTCTAAACGAGGACCAGGTATTTGTCTAAGTATTTGCTGTAACCAATAGTAATGCAGGTGACCAGGTGTCACCCACATTTGAATCACCCGGTGCCTGTTGCAACTGAGTTGTCATTTTGTCAGACACCGTATGGCTATCATCTATCGCTCTGAAGCCTTATACGTCATAGGTAGTTGACGCGGTATCACCACCGCGTCCGGTCCAGTTCGTGTGAAAATACTCACCACGTTTTTTGTCCAGGCGCTCGTAGGTATGAGCACCAAAGTAATCACGTTGTGCTTGCAACAGGTTTGCCGGCAATCTTTCACTGCGGTAGCCATCGAAATAACTCAGCGCTGAGTTGATGGTGGGGGCAGCAATACCATTCATTAATGCAGCGGCCGCCACTCTTCTCCAACCCGCCTGAGCGGCTTGTAATTTTTCACTGAAATAACTGTCCAACATCAGGTTGGCAAGCCCGGGCTGCTTATCAAAAGCCTCTTTAATATTGCCCAGGAATGCTGAGCGGATTATACAACCGCCTCGCCACATCATGGCTATTCCACCATAATTGAGATGCCAGCCATGTTCTTTAGCCGCTTCTCGCATCAATACATAGCCTTGTGCGTAGCTTACAATCTTGGCGGCAAAAACAGCCTGGCGCAGATCTTCAATGAAAGTCTGTCGGTCGCCATCAAACGTTGACTCAGGGCCAGAAATGATTTTTGCAGCAGCAACGCGTTCATCTTTTTGTGCGGAAAGGCATCTGGCGAATACCGCTTCACCAATCAGGGTTAATGGCACACCCAGCTCCAGCGCAGCAACACACGTCCATTTGCCGGTTCCTTTTTGTCCTGCGGTATCTAATATATTCTCGACCAGCGGTGTGCCATCAGTATCTTTAAATGCCATGATGTCGCGGCTAATTTCCATCAGGTAGCTGTCCAGGTCGCCTTTATTCCATTCCGCGAACACCTGGTGAATTTCATCAGCGGTTAACCCTACGTATTGCTTCATGAGCTGGTACGCCTCACAAATCAACTGCATATCTCCGTACTCAATGCCATTGTGTACCATTTTCACAAAATGGCCGGCACCATCTTCACCCACCCAATCACAACAAGGAAAATCCCCTTCGACCTTCGCGGCAATGCGCTGAAATATTGGTTTAACCTCAGGCCAGGCCTCAACTGCACCACCTGGCATAATTGAAGGGCCAGTTAAAGCCCCTTCTTCACCACCAGAGACCCCCGTACCAATAAAGTGAATACCTTTTTCTCTTAGCCAGGCGACTCGACGGTTTGTATCAGGGAAGTAGGTATTACCGCCATCGATAATAATGTCACCTTCGTCCAGCAACGGGATCAACTGCTCAATCACAGCATCTACCGCGGCGCCGGCCTTTACCATCAACATCACTTTTCGCGGCACAGCTAATGAATCAACCAGTGCCTCTAAGCTATCCGCACCGCGAATAGTTAAACCTTTCGCCCGGCCATTGATAAAATGCGAGACTTTGTCAGTCGAACGATTGTAGGCGGTCACGGTGAAGCCTTTATTCGCCATATTTAGGATGAGGTTTTCTCCCATCACAGCCAGCCCAATAAGGCCAATATCTGATTTAGTTTTCATATCTGCTCGGTAATTCTCTGAAAAAGTAAAGTTCACGGTGATATTGATTGCTCATGTTCCCCGGAGGTGAATCCTGTAACTCATTACATACAAGGTATATTGCATCTTACCCAACAGTTACCGGCCAACATCAACATACCTGTGACATCATAATAAATGATAATAATTTCTATTTGGGTAAATTATCGAATAATTTAGAATGACAAGTTCTCAACTAGTCTTTATTTCAGATGAAAAAGACTACACCATTGAGTTTTCAGGAAGTCAAATATTCACAAGCTGGCTCAACCAGAAGCAAAGGGAAATTGGCCTGTTTAAAACCTGATGCAATAACGATTAGGAACACGTATGTCTTACAAAGTTGAAATTATGTACTGCACACAATGTCGCTGGTTAATGCGCTCAGCCTGGATGGCCCAAGAGTTACTTAACCTGAGCTGCGCATAAGAACAAATGAACTAAATGCCCTTGAGGTGATCGGATCTTTCGACCAAAAAAGAAAGA